>JAFTLM010000119.1 GCA_017455945.1 Clostridia bacterium
ATATCCAGTATCAGTACAACATTACTCTTTGTCATTTTTTAGATTTTGAAGCCTTGTCGGCTTCTGGAGTCGACGCGATTGAAGTCGTTGCCTCAAATAGCGAATTGCGCTATGCGTTAAACGGGTGGGATTGTGATTCAATTTTAATTATGCACCGAAGTTTTGTGTATGCGAAGCTTTGGTGCTTTTTTTGATAAAGCGAGGCGGAATTTAGCAATATTTTTCATATAACGCGGTGCGATATAACCGTAATCATTTTACGTCACCGCAATATATGTTTAAAAACGAGTTTAAGACGTCCGCGGACAGCTAATGTTTATATTTGCTGTAAGCTTTGATTTGGACGGCAACTTTTAAAACTGTTTTTTAGATTAAGGAATAATAATGAATAAAAGTTTTATTGTGTAATTAAAACCATAAAATGGAATAAATTTGGGCGATTTTGGCAATAAAAATCCGTGGCTTGAAAAAATTTTTCTGTAAGCTTGATTTTTTGAATGTATAAAATTTGAGCTTGAAATTGTTGGATTTGCACAAAAAAATTTACAGTTATTTACAAGAAAAAGATATGCATAATTTTCAAGTGATGACGGTGGGGTAAATAAAATTTACTGTGCTTGTTTCACTGTAAAAAAACAGTTCAAGAGTTATTTGTGCGTTATGCACAAAAAATGTGGTTATTGTTTGTGCGATACCGCAATCAAAGTAAATTTGATTTACCTAATTTAAAACGTCTGAAATTTGGAGTTGGTGGTTTTTTTATTAACGATTCTTTCAAGAAATCGCAAATATATAAACATTATTTAATAACACAAAATTTTTGACCTTTCAAAATCTTGACAATTAAGGTCTTCTGTGGTATGATAATGTCATTAAATTATGGCATTTTTGCGTCTACATACGGAATGTGCACACCGTTAGCCTCGGTTTGTGCACAAACTGCACGAAAGTCTGAAGCTTTCGCAGCCCTGATTTAACGGTTAAAGTGTGTTCCCACCTCGCCAATTGGCGTTTCACGTGCTTTTATCGTCAGCTTGCGGCTTGTAGGCTGTTATTATGCTTAGGAAATTTTCAGGAGGAAAACTTATGAACAAGAAGAAATTCCAAAGAGTGATTTCTTTGGTGCTTGCTCTGCTTTGTGTGGTTTCCAGTGCTACTGTTGTTGCTTCCGCTAATGACAATGTACTGCTTATCGCACCGGCACCGACAGGCAGTCAGAGTGCCGTGATCAATTCATCGGTTACCGATGCTACAATTGATGACGTCAGAGAAATCCTTAACTCCATCTCCTACGACGAATACTTCAAAAAGTATTCCGTACAGTCCGTGACCGTGGATGACAAGGGCAAAGAGACTGTAACAAGAGAATGGACGGTCGACAAGGCAAAAGATGAGATAATCATTGATGCCGCTGACGTTAGTAAGATCAACGTCGAACTGACAGATGCTGACTATGCAATCGGTACGTTTGACGGCGAGGAGGCACTTTTTGCTCCCGCAACCGGAACAGTTTCGTGGAATGTTGCTATTCCCGAAACCGCAAGATACAGCGTGGTTATTGAATACTATCCCACGCAGGTTGACGCAGCAGGAAATCCTGTTGGTAAATCTACCGCAATCGAGCGTATTTTCCGCGTTAATTCCACAATACCTTTTCTCGAAGCACGTTACCTTACAATGCAGAAGATATATGTAAATGATTATGTCTGGGCACAGCGTAAGGTAGGCAAGGGCGAAAGTGCGGATGCTCTTATCAAGAAAGCTTCCGAGCTTGGTATTGAGGCTGAAAGCGTTGTAAACGGTAAGTCTACATATATTAAGTATAAGATGCCGGATGTGTGGACACAGGCAAATCACAAGTATCTTTGTGAGGACCTTGGTTTGAGATTCTTCACCACAGATATTGATGATAACGAGATTCTATCCACCATAAAATCGGCGCCCAAGTGGATGACGTATGAGATTCACGATACTAACGGATATTACTCGGAACCCTTTGAGTTTGTTTTCGAGAAGTCCGAAAACACCGTTATTTCTCTTACAGGTGTAAGTGAGCCGGTCGCTATCAAGAGTATCCGTCTCGTTCCGCTTGAGAGCAGAATGTCTTATGCTGAGTTCAAAGCTGCGTATGCAAATGATGCCGCAGGAAAGAGCAAAGTTAAGATCGAGGGTGAGTACGTAGCGTCTACTACTTCTCAGACAATTTATCCCGTTGAGGATACGAGAAGTGCTATTACAAGCCCAATATCTACAGAGCATACGTTGCTTAATACCATTGGTGGCGTAGGCGGTGATAAGTGGCAGACCTCGGGTCAGGCGCTTACTTGGAACTTTGCTGTAAGTAACAGCGGTGTATATAATATTGTAGCCAGATTCAGCCAGTCGGTGCTCGACGGTATGTATGCGTCCAGAGAGTTGGCTATATATACCAACTATACCGAAGAAGAATACAAGGCTAAGTTTGGAGACCTTAAGGGTTACTATAACGGAGTTCCTTTCGATGAAGCTTCCAGACTCAGATTCGATTATTCGTCCGAGTGGCAGGTAAAGACGCTGTCTGACGGAAAATCAAAATTTGAATTCTACTTCCGCGACGGAGTTGAATATACAATAGAGCTTACAGTTACACTTGGCTCTATGGGTGACCTCGTAAGCCAGATAGAGGGTGCGCTTGAATCTATCAACGCTGACTACCTTTCTATTCTTAAGCTTACCGGTGCTGAACCCGATGACTACAGAGACTACGGCTTTAAGCGAGTTTTGCCCGATGTAGTAGATGACTTGCAGAAGCAGTCCGAGCTTATCTACGGAATATCCGCTCAGCTTCAGAAAATGGCGGGAATCAAGGGTTCGATGGTAGCTACGCTTGACCGTGTCGCTTGGCTTCTTGATAGAATGGGAAGCGATCCCGAGAACGAGATTGCCAAGAATCTTTCTCAGCTTAAATCCTATATCGGTTCACTCGGTACATGGATCAGTGATGCTAAAACACAGCCCCTTCAGATAGACTATCTTCTTGTTCAGGGTAAGGGAAGCAAACTTCCTAAGGCAGAGGCTAATTTCTTTGAAGCGTTTGCACACGAAATGGGAAGCTTCTTCCAGTCCTTCGTTAGAAATTACGATAGAATGGGTGCGACACAAGAGTATGACAAGAACGACAAAGACATAGTTGAGGTTTGGCTTGCATACGGTCGTGACCAAACACAGGTTATCAGAAACCTTATTAATGACGACTTTACACCCCAGTACGATACGGCAGTTAATCTTAAGCTTGTTGCCGGCGGTACACTTCTTCCTTCAATTCTTTCTAAGACAGGTCCCGACGTGTACATCGGTCTTGGTCAGGCGGACGTTATTAACTATGCTATCCGCGGTGCGTTGATGCCTATTGAGGATTGTGAGGGCTTTGAGGATCTTGTAACAAATCCCGAAACCAGAGAGTTCAACGAGGCTGCAATGATAGTTCTCGGAATTGAAGATGCAGTTGGCGAAATGCACTACTACGGACTTCCCGAGACTCAAACCTTTAATATGATGTTCGTAAGAAAGGATATTCTTGCAGGACTTAACCTCGATATTCCCAAGACCTGGGACGATATCTATTCTGCAATTCCCGTGCTCCAGGCAAACAATATGCAGATCGGTATGCACGTTGAGTACAGAATGTTTATCTACCAGATGGGTGGTGACCTCTTTGCGGACGACGGTATGAGAATCAATCTCGATGCAAATACGTCTCTTGAAGCTTTTGAGAAGATGACGAATATGTTTACTATGTATTCGTTCCCGCTTACCTATGACTTTGCAAACCGTTTCAGAACCGGTGAAATGCCTATAGGATTTGCAGGATATACAGATACATATAATAAATTGAAGGTATTTGCAACCGAAATCGAAGGCCTTTGGGGATTCTATCCTATGCCGGGTATACAAGATGAGTACGGTAATATAAATAACTGTTCCGTTTCCGGCGTATCCGCAATCGTTATGATTACAGGTTGTGAAAACGTAAAGGGTGCTTGGGACTTTATGAGATGGCACTCCGGTGCAGACTGCCAGGAGAAGTACTCAAATGAAATGGTATCCATCCTCGGTCCTTCCGCAAAGCATCCTACCGCAAACATCAATGCGCTTGAGAGCTTGCCTTGGACAGCTGATGAAATTAAGCAGATAAAGCTTCAGTTCAATAACCTTGCATCGATTCCCAACTATCCCGGTTCTTATATTATTGAGCGTTATGCAAAGTTTGCATACATGGCTGCTATTAATAACGATGCCGACCCCGTAGAGGAATTGTTGTCTTACATTAATACAATAAATAAAGAAATCACAAGAAAACGTAGCGAGTTTGACCTTGAAACACTCGATTACGTAGGTCAGAAACTTTCGGAAAAACGCCTCGATCAGGCTTATAAGCTCCTTTCAAACGGTAAGCTTACTGTAAATCAGGGCGAGTATGTTACCGTAAAGGGTGTCAAGGAAATCAAGATGGTGGATAAGACCTATACCTTGAGTAAGGCTATCACCGGTGACCTTGACCAAATCATTGAAAATATCGGAAAAGCTGCTGACGTGGATGTTAAGATCAGCGAAGAAAATCAGATGATTATAATCCAGGAAGCACTTGCAGTACTTAAAACGAAAACAGCCGATACTTCTGCTGATAAGACAGGACTTGAAAAGGCTATCGAGTATCTCGAAGACGCCTATGAAGCACTTCTTTCTTACCAGAACTAATTTGAACAAATAAAAATAAAAACTCTATTCTATTAAATTAAGGAGAAAAGTAATGTCAAAGAAAACAGCAGAAAAGAAAGCTGTTGCGCGTAAAGATATGACGATGTTACAGTGGACATTGAAAGAGATGAAACGTAACTGGGTTGCCTACGTTATGGTTGCCCCGTTTATGATAATCTTTACATTGTTCACTATAGCACCGGTTGTATTGTCGGTTGTATTCAGCTTCACAAACTTTAACTTGCTTGAATGGCCGGATTTTGTATTCGCTGATAACTATATCCGTTTGTTCCTTGACGACGATATATTCCTTACAGCAGTAAAGAATACGTTTATCTTCGCCGTTATAGTAGGACCTGTATCCTACCTTATGTCGTTCTTGGTAGCTTGGTTTATAAACGAGCTTCCTCCCAAGATCAGAGCCGTAGTTACCCTTGTATTCTACGCTCCCTCCATTTCCGGACAGGTTTACCTTATCTGGCAGACACTCTTCTCGGGTGACTCCTACGGTTGGGTTAACTCCAAGCTTCTTGAAATGGGCTTTATAACAGAGCCGATTCAGTTCTTTAACGATGCCGATTATATTATGCCTCTTTGTATAGTGGTTGCTCTTTGGACCTCGCTTGGTACGTCCTTCCTGGCGTTCATTGCAGGTCTTCAGGGTGTAGATAAGTCACAGTTCGAAGCAGGTGCGGTTGACGGTGTAAAGAACAGATGGCAAGAACTTTGGTATATAACGCTTCCCAATATGGGTCCCCAGCTTATGTTCGGTGCTATTATGGCTATCACAGGTGCATTCGGATTTGGCGGTGTTGTAACCGCACTTTGCGGATTCCCGTCTGTAGATTATGCGGCACATACTATTATGCACCACCTGGACGACTACGGCGGACAGCGTTTCGAGATTGGTTATTCTTCGGCAATAGCGGTTATCCTGTTCCTTGTAATGATAGGATCCAATATGCTTGTTAAGAAGATTATTGCAAAGGTAGGTACGTAATATGGGAAAAAAGTTAAGAACAAGAAATCATAAAGTCGTACTTAACCGTTCTCGCGGCGGTGACGCTGGAATTACCTTTGTGCTGGGTATCCTTGGTTTGTTTATGTTCCTTCCGATGGTTTACGTTATCAGCCAGTCGTTGAAGCCTCTTGACGAGCTTTGGATGTTCCCTCCGAGATTCTTCGTGGTAAATCCCACTCTTAAAAACTTTACCGACCTTTTCACACTTATGAATACGTCTCTGGTTCCTTTCTCCAGATACATATTTAATACAGTGTTCGTGTCAGTAGTCGGTACAACCGGAAACCTCTTCTTCTCGTCACTTGCAGCATACGCAATGGCAAAGATTAAGTTCCCCGGCGGTAAAGCAATGTTCAAGACCGTAAGAACGTCTCTTATGTTCCACGCAACTGTTACAGCTATCACCAGCTTCCTTATTATGAGTAAGCTTCAGTGGATAGATACATATTGGGCAAGAATAATTCCCGCATGGGCAACGTCTCTTGGTCTTTACCTTATGAAGCAGTTTATGGAGACAAACGTAACGGACGCAGTGCTTGAAAGTGCCCGTCTTGACGGTGCAAGCGAGTTCAGAACTTATTGGACTATCGCAATGCCTATGGTTAAGCCCGCATGGCTTACGCTTATTATCTATTCATTCAAAGACCTTTGGAACGCAGGTGCATCTGTGTACATCCAGTCCGAGCAGCTTAAATCCTTCAACTACGCTATACAACAGGTTATGGCAGGTGGTATTAAGCGTGCCGGAGCAGGTGCGGCGTCGACGGTTATTATGATGATGGTGCCTATATTGGTATTCGTAATTTCTCAGTCGAACATCATCGAAACAATGGGTTCCAGTGGTATGAAAGACTAAAGGAGGTAGCAAATGAAAAAATCAGTAAGAATATTAGTTTTGGCATTTGCCCTCATAATGCTTCTTTCGGTACCCGTAGGTGCGTTTAACTCTTATCAGTCTTATACGTACTCTATCAACGGTGAGCCCCTGCTTTCGCCAGATGCATATATTCCGGTAGCTCAGTACGGAAACCGTCATATGCTTTTCCCGGAGGGAATAGAGCTTACTGCTCCCCAGGATATGGTGGTAGACGATGAGGGTAACGTGTATATCGCAGACTCCAAGCTTAATGCAGTGGTGGTTCTCGACAGAAACTATAAATATAAGTTTATGGTTTCCGCATTTACTAACGAAATTGGTGCACCCGATACGCTCGCTGAGCCCGAAGGTGTATTCGTAACCGACCACAAGAAAAACGGCTACGGTGAGATAATCGAAGCGGGAAAAATTTATGTCTGCGATACTAAAAATTCCCGTATCGTAGTATTCAGCCGTGAGGGTGATTTCCTTTACGTGCTTGATGAACCCAAGTCAGAACTCTTTTCGGATGATTCTGTTTACCGTCCCGTTGCAATGGCGGTAGACCAGTATAACAGAATTTACGTGGCTTCTCCCACAACCCCCGAGGGAATTATAGTTCTTACCTCGGAAGGTGAATTCACAGGATTTATAGGCGCTCAGGAAGTAACTATTTCTCCTTGGGATATCATATGGAAGAGATTCCAGACCGAAAAGCAGAAAAAGCTTTCCGAGCAGCGTATTCCCGCTCCTTACAGCAATATCTCAATAAACGATGACGGATTTGTTTTTGCAATTTCTGCAAGCTCAGACCTTGATACTAAGGTTGAGAACGCTATCAGAAATAAGGAGGCAACTCCTAATGCGTCTCAGGTAAAGCTTCTTAATAACGCAGGTAGCGAAATTATGAGAAGAAACGGTTTCTATCCTCCTGTAGGTGAAATCGCGTTCACAACCCTTTCCCGTGACCCCAATGCAATAACCGGCGTATCTAAGGTCGGTGACGTTGCAGTAGGAGAGTCGGGTACGTGGTCTATCTCCGATACCAAGCGTAGTAAGATATTTACCTACGATAACGAAGGAAATCTTCTTTTCGCCTTTGGTGATATGGGTAACCTTCAGCTCGGTAACGTAAGTACGATTAAGGCTATCGCTTATCAGGGCGAGAGACTTCTTGTGCTTGACTCCGGAGCAAACAAGAGTATAACAGTGTACGAGAGAACCGGATACGGTGATATTCTCTATAAAGCGGTTACAGACCAGATCAACCGTGAATACGATAAGGCAATCGAAAACTGGACAGAAATTCTTATGAGAAACTCCAACTTCGACGCCGCGTATATCGGTATCGGTCAGGCTCTTTACAGAAGCGGTCAGTATGAAGCTGCTATGGAGCACTTTGAGGCTGCATACGATACAGAAAACTGGTCTCTTGCATATGCCGAAATACGTAAGGAAATCATAGAAGATATCTTCATCTGGATTCCTATCGTAATTATAGCACTCTGCCTCGGTCTTGGATTCGTTCTCAGAAAGATTGCAAAGATCAATACCAGAGTGGCAACATCCGGAGAAAAGATAACCTACGGTAAAGAGCTTCTCTACGGTTTCCACGTAATGATGCATCCTTTTGACGGCTTCTGGGATTTGAAGCACGAAAAGAGAGGATCGGTTCGTGCGGCTATTACATATCTTGCAATAACCGTGCTTGCATTCTATTATCAGTCAATCGGTCAGGGATATTTGTTCAATCCTCAGGGCACGTACTCCATAATTTTCGTTCAGCTTATAGGTGTTTTGGTGCCTGTAATGCTGTTCGTAGTAGCAAACTGGTGTCTTACAACCCTGTTTGAGGGTGAGGGTAGCTTTAAGGATGTGTTTATTGCAACCTCTTACTCGTTGCTTCCTCTTCCGTTGATTTTGATTCCCGCAACTATCGCTTCCACAGCGGTAATTTCTACCGAAAAAGATATAGTTAACCTTTTCATAACCTTTGCGTTTATTTGGGTAGGATTCCTTCTCATCTTCGGCGTAATGGTTACACATGATTATTCACTTGGTAAGAACATGATAACACTTATCGGTACAATAGTGGGTATGGTGTTTATTATGTTCGTAGCACTCCTGTTCACCACACTTCTCGGTAAGATCGTCGGATTTATTTCCAACATCATAGTCGAGCTCAGTTACCGAATGTAAATAACAGAAAAGGAGATTGATATAATGAAAAATACTAAAAAGTTAATATCTGCGCTCTTGTCTGTTTGTATGCTTCTCGGTGCACTGAGCGGTCTCTTCGTGTTTGGAGCTTCGGCGGCTGAAACGACTGTTGCAGATGAAACTCAAAAAGAAGATATCACAAAAATAGATTATCTTACAAAAGTGTATCGCACAGCACAGGAAAAGCTCGATACAATGACAATGCGTTTTGCAAAAGGCAATTATCAGCTTTGGATAAATGAATTTACCGGTGAGATGGCACTTAAAAACATCAAGACCGAAGAAGTTCTTTTCTCCAACCCCTATGACGTTGGTCTTAGTTCGGCAGCTGATTCTGTAAAAGCAGAGCTTTTGTCGCAGATTATAGTAGAGTATACGGGTAATAAGCTTACCGGTTCAAATAAGTTTACAAGCTATACCGATGCGGCTCTTAATAACCAGATAAAGGTTAAGAGCATAAAGAACGGTATGCGTGTAGAATATACAATCGGTCGTGAGGAAACCAAGTATCTTGTTCCCAGACTTATTACAAAAGAGCGTTTTGAAACGCAAATTCTTGAGCCCGTTATCGCTGCGATTGAAGCAAGCGATATGACAACAACAACCAAAAACTTTACCATAAATAAGTTTAAGGCTTATTGGGAGTTTAAAGACCCGGAAGATCCCAAGATAGCAGATAACGATATGGCTAAAGCCGACCTGTTTGATCAGGTTCCCATCACAGCAAAACTCGGTGCGGTTTACATAATCGACGCAAATATTTCGCCGGCAGACTTGATGAGACTTGAGGAGCAGATCAAAACGTACTGCCCCGCATATACGTATGAAGAACTTGATATGGACCATACCGAAACCGAATACGAGAGCGAAGACCAGAATCCTCCCGTGTTCAAGATGGCTCTTGAGTATAAGCTTGATGATCTCGGTATGACGGTAACTCTTCCCGCAAACGGTATCCGTTTCGATGAGTCGCTTTATCAGTTGAGTTCTATAACAGTCCTTCCTTTTATGGGTGCAGGACAGTATAGCACAGCTCGTCCCAATAAGGGTTATACATTTATTCCCGACGGTTCGGGAGCGATCTTCAGATTTGAAGATATCCCCTCAACCGGTGCAACCGTAGGCGGTAATATCTACGGTCAGGACTACGCATACTACACCGTTACCGGTAAATATCAGGAAACCTTTAAGATTCCCGTATTCGGTATCGTAAGAGAGAATGAGTATGTCTTCGAAAAAGACGCAACAGGTAAGGATGAGATAGTTAAGCTGGATAATCCCACTTCAAGCGGATTCTTTGCTATCGTTGAAGAGGGCGATTCCCTGGCGAAACTTGTTACAACTCACCACGGAACGAGAAGTGAGTATCATACGGTTCAGTTCTCTGTAAACCCCAGACCTTTTGACGAATACAGACTTTCCGACTCCGTATCGGTTGCTAATAACAGCCCCGTAAAGGTAGTTTCCGAAAGAAAGTACCTTGACAATTATAAGGTAAGATATATAATGCTTACCGATGATAAG
>JAFTLM010000120.1 GCA_017455945.1 Clostridia bacterium
ACTTTACGCCCGCGTCAACAGGAGTATTCCTCTATATCTGTGCGGCGTCAATAATCTCATACAGCCTTTGGAACATTCTTCTCAAGAGCAACAGCGTATCAAAGCTGTCGATAATCAAGTTTACAGAGCCGCTGTTTGCGGTCATTTTCTCGGGATTTATTCTCGGAGAAAAAATATTCAGGGTTTCCTATCTTGTGGCATTCGTTCTTCTGATCGCCGCACTGATTATTGAACACAAAGAGAAAAAAATCAAAAATTAAATTTATACTTTTTCATACGGCGGAAGATTTCTCCCGCCGTTTTTCATTGACATAGGAGAACTGTTGTGATATAATAATAAAAAAGAGGTAGTGCGGAAATGGGGCGACCCGGAAGTACAAAAAGTGTATCGACGTCCGAGAAAACCGCTCTTATCCCGACGCTGACAAGAGGGACGGAGTTATTTACCTCACCTATGACAAAGGAAGAATCAGCGACAGAGATATTTTATTTGTAAAATTTACTGAAAAAGATATAATCAATAACACCAAAATTGAAATTTAGGTTGTAAGAAAGCCATAAAGGAGAAAAATGAAAAACTACATCTCAATAGACGGAGGAACCACGAATACGAGGGTTGCTCTCGTACAGGACAAAAAAGCTGTTGCAAGCAAAAAAATCGCAATCGGCTCAAAGGATTGCATTGACGGCAACGACAAGCTGAAATCGGCAATAAAAGAAGCCATAGAAAGCCTTCTTAAAGAGTTCGACTTGAACGAGGGTGACGTAACCGCGATTATCGCATCGGGTATGATAACCTGTGAATACGGACTTTGCGAGTTACCGCACATCAACGCTCCCGCAGGTATAAAGGAACTTCACGACGGAATGAAAAAGGTTAATATCGAAAGCATTTCTTCTATTCCCTTTTACTTTATCCCCGGCGTAAAGGTAAACGACGGCACTCTCGGAAATTCCGATATAATGAGAGGCGAAGAAACCGAGCTTATGGGGCTTCTGACAGACGACCCCGACTGCATATACGTTCTTCCGGGCTCACACAACAAGCTTATTGAGGTAGACAGCGAGCTGCGTATTTGCGACTTCAAGACCCTGATGACGGGCGAAATGATATCCGCACTTTCTCAAAACACCATACTGAGAGCATCGGTTGATTTGAGCGTAACCGATTACGACAGGGATTATCTTAACGAGGGCTATAAAATTGCCACCGATCTGGGAACAAACGCCGCACTTTTCAAGACACGTTTGCTTGGAAATTTGTTTGGCGGAAGCAAGGAGCAGACTTACGGATACTTTCTCGGTGTTATGCTCGCCTGCGAGGTGGAGCAACTCAAAAAGAGCGGAAAGAGCCGTGTTGTTATCGGTGGAAAAAGCCAGCTGAAAAAGGCTCTTGCCGACCTGCTTGAAAGCAACACAGATATTAAAGTCATCTGCATCCCCGACAACGAGGTTGACGCCAGCGTTCCGCTTGGTCAGATAAGAGTTTTTGAAAAGATTTGATTCATTAATAAAAATTTGACGGGAGGCGAAACGCCTCCCCTACAGAACACCAATACGCTTCGTGCGTCAAACTATAATTTATCCTCTCAAACAAGAAAACCGATGTTGTTCAGACATCGGTTTTTGAATTGCGATAGGTATGTTTGCACTAATTTTATCACGTGCACGCCGAAGGCATTTGCCCCCGGCGAGAGGTGTGTTCGCACTCGCCAAGTCCAGAAAGGTTTTTGCGGAGCTTTTTGCAAAAAAAGCGACCTCCCGCTTCGCTCACAAGGTTGCTACGCAACCAGTTGTGCCCGCAGGCACTCGGCGTTTTCTTTGTAGAATCGCTTGCGATTCCTGCTTTCATTTTGCGCCTTTTGTGTCAAAAGAAAGCGGAGTTCCGAATTATGCCTTACAAAACCGCT
>JAFTLM010000121.1 GCA_017455945.1 Clostridia bacterium
ACCACGTATCGTCCGTTTTTCAGGGTAACTATATTTTCCTGCAGATATTTTGAATGCGAGCCGCCTGCGATATATTTTTGGAGAGTTTCCTTTATTCTGTTGCTTTCAATTCGTATTTTTCGGCGGATATCGCCAAGCTCACGGCTTGCCTCATCGGCAATCATTTCCTCGGAAATTATCGAACGGTATATTCTTTCTTCAAGAGGTTTATTGGGAATAAGCCGCTCAAATATTTCATCCACAGAGGTATCGAAAAGCTTATTTGTCCGTATATAGTCCACAAGGGAACGCGAGGTTCTCAGCACGTTAGCTATATCAAGCAGTTCACGGGCACTTAGTGTTGCTCCCTTTTCCGCTCTTTCGCAGGCTTCGGAAATATCGCTTACCATTCCGAATGACGGTGTTCCCTTTGCGTCTATAAGTCTTCTTGAGTCGGTTGTTTTTCTGAGTCTCCGCAAAATTTCCTCGGGATACACCGACGGTTCAAGAGAAAGTGCATATTCCTTTGCCCCTTGCGTTGCGGCACAATCGGCAAGCATTTCTCTTATTTTGTCAAATTCCAATGTTTTTAAAGTTTTATTTTCAAGCATTTTTATGCCCTTTCACATCAAGTTTTTTACTGATTTGTAAAAGTCAAGTGAAGAAAAGTTTTTTTCAAGGTGGTGAAGAAGATAGGTTTCGCTCATTTTAGAAATCATTTTCATTGCTTCATCGTCGAGCACAAAGGACATAACCTTGGAAAGCGATGCCTCGGTAATATATCTCGCCGCAGAAAGTGCTCTGTAGTTAAGCGGGACGAGGATAAAAGCTGCTCCGTCTTCGCTTACGGGTATATCCCGTCTCGAGTTAAGCTTATGTATACACTCCTCACATTTCAGCATACCGTTCATCACGTCAAGATAAAAAAGCTCGGATTTATTCTTGCCGCAAATTCCGCACTCGTCAAGCATTGGCATATAACCGGACATAGCCATAACACGAAGCTCATAGACTGCTTTTATCTGATTATGCGGTTTCAAGTCGTTTGCGATTGCGTAAAGTGTATTCAGCGTAAGCCTTAAAAGTTCCTCAGCGGGTTCTTCTGCACCCGAAAGCTCACCCGCCACGTCCACAACGTAGGAAGCAAGTGCCAGACGGTCTATATCGTCTCGCACCGAGTAAAACGGTTCGATAACAGAGCCTCCGCCAAACCAGGAGTATCCGGAACGCTCCGTAATTTCATAATTCCCGTAAGTAAACAAACTGATGGCGTTCATATACTTACTTTTTAGCGATCTGGCACCCTTTGCCAGAACAGTTATTTTCCCTCTCTCGGCGGTAAGCAGAGTTATTCTTTTATCGTTTTCGCCCGTCTCTGTTTCGCGGATGACAAGTCCGTCAATACTGTACTGCACGTCCGCACCGCCTTTCTTATCAGTTATCGTCCTTGTTATTATATCCGAAGTTGGTTACCATTCCAACGCTGTCACGCCAGTTTTCTTTTACCTTTACCCAAAGATTGAGGTAGACCTTTGTTCCGAAGAACTTTTCAAGGTCCTGGCGCGCGTAGCTGCCTATAAGCTTAAGCCCCGCACCGTTTTTACCCACGATTATTCCCTTATGAGACGCCTTCTCGCAGAATATTTCGGCTCTTATGCTTATGAGTGTTCCCTCGTCCTTGAACTCCTCGATAACAACGGCTGTACCGTGGGGGATCTCTTTGTTAAGCGTTTTAAGTATTTTTTCTCTGATTATCTCGGAAGCTATCTGTCTCTCGGGCTGGTCGGTTATCATATCGTCGGGGAAAAACCACTCGGATTCCATAAGGAATTTCTCACACTCGTCAAGAAGCTCGTCCACAGCCTTGCCGTTCTTCGCGCATATCGGAACAAAGGCGTCGAAGCTATACTTTGCGGCATAGTGGGCTATGGTTGCGGCTATCTGCTCTCGGTTATAAAGGTCAACCTTATTAAGAGCGAGTATAGACGGCACCTTTGATTTTTCAAGATACTCTATAACCTCGTCCTCAACGTGGCTGGATTCTCTGCCCGCATCTACCACAAGCACCACCGCATCGGCTTCTCTCATAGAATTGCTTGCGGCATTGACCATATATTCGCCAAGATAATTCTTGGGTGTATGCATACCGGGAGTGTCCACGAAAACGTACTGCTCCTCATCTCTGGTGTGTATACCTATGATACGGTTTCTCGTTGTCTGGGGCTTACTTGATACGATAGCCACCTTTTCACCGAGAATGGTATTCATAAGCGTTGATTTACCCACGTTTGGGCGGCCTACTATTGCAATAAATCCTGTTTTTTTCATTTATATTCCTCTTACTTTACCGAAAGTCCTATTTTTTCCATTATGTCGCTTTGTCTCTTACGCATATCAAGCTCGTCTTCCTCGCTTGTTTCGTGGTCGTATCCCAGAAGATGCAGAACCGAATGTACCGAAAGGAACGCCGCCTCACGCTCATAGCTGTGACCGAACTCCTCCGCCTGTGCTCTTGCGCGTTCAAGAGAAAGAACTATATCACCAAGCATACAGTCTATCTCGGGCACCGTATACTCGGCTGATTCATCATCGAAAAGCGGAAACGAAAGCACGTCGGTAGCTCTGTCCACGCCTCTGAATTTCTTATTAAGTTCATGTATTTTTTCATCGTCGCAAAAGGTTATGGAAACCTCGCAATCCTCTTCTGCGTTTTCATACTCAAGGGTTGCAAGAATTGCTTTACGTATAAGCATTTTCAGCTTATACGTAACCTTTTCCTTTTCTTGGTTGTTCTCAAAATAAATTTTAAGTTTCATAACAAAGTCCTCTTACTGCTGTTTTGTTTTTATCGCCGCCTTTTTGCGTTCCTCTGCTTTTCGCGCAAGCTCTCGGTCGTGTTTTTCATAAGCCAGAATTATTTTCTGAACCAGCTTATGACGCACCACGTCTCGCTCGTTGAAATAATGAATGGCTATATCGTCTATTCCGTCAAGGATTTTCACCGCCGCCGCAAGTCCGCTCTTCTGACCGCTTGGCAGGTCGGTCTGGGTAAGGTCACCCGTCACAACGACCTTTGAATTAAATCCAAGTCTTGTCAAGAACATTTTCATTTGTTCGGGAGTAGCGTTTTGCGCCTCGTCCAGAATTATAAACGAATCGTCAAGTGTTCTTCCTCGCATATACGCCAACGGTGCTATTTCAATAACGCCTTTTTCAACGTACCTTGCGTAAGCCTCGCTTCCCATCATCTCGTAAAGTGCGTCATACAACGGGCGAAGATAGGGGTCTATCTTGCTTTGAAGGTCTCCCGGAAGGAAGCCCAGCTTCTCACCCGCCTCTATTGCGGGTCTTGTAAGGATTATTCGGCTTACGTTTTTTGCTTTCAGAGCCTTGACCGCTATAGCCACCGCCAAGAAAGTCTTACACGTTCCCGCAG
>JAFTLM010000122.1 GCA_017455945.1 Clostridia bacterium
TCCCACGCTGGGATAGCCTATAAGTCCCACGTCGGCAATCATTTTAAGCTCAAGAATAACCTCCATTTCTTCGCCTCGCGTGCCGTTCTTGGCAAACATAGGGGTCTGTCTTGTGGGGGTGGCGAAATGACGGTTGCCAAAGCCGCCTCTGCCGCCCTTGCAGCAGATGAAATCGGCTCCGTCGTCCTGAGACATATCGTGGATTATTTTTCCGCTTTCGACCTCTTTGATAAGCGTTCCGGGGGGAACGAGAATAACCGTGTCGGGAGCGGTAACACCGTGCCGCATTGCACCCTCACCGTTTCCGCCGTTTTCGGCAACGAATTTTCTTTTGTATCTGAACGCCAGCAGGGTGTTTGAGCCTTCGTCTACACGGAAAACTATATTTCCGCCGTGACCGCCGTCACCGCCGTCGGGACCGCCGTGTGAAACGTATTTTTCACGTCTGAAAGACACCGCACCGTTTCCGCCGTTGCCGGCTCTGACGTATATTTTTATATTATCAACAAACATAATTTTTTATTCCTTTCTTCAAGAAAAGAATTATTTTACTCCGCACAGCGACAGAAGTCTGTCTGTGTCAAGATAATTTTCCATTACTGCCGAAACGCCGTCAAGACCTTCGAACTTGTGGAAATCCTCTTTCTTTTCTATCATTATTATTTCTTTTGCACCTGCCGCCTTCGCCGACAGATATCCGGGGAAGGAGTCCTCAAAGATGATGCAATCTTCAGCCTCAACACCCAGCTTTTTTGCCGCCGCAAGGTAGATGTCGGGGGCGGGCTTGCCTTTTATAGTCATGTCGTCGTAGACGAGATTTTTGTCGGGGGAGAACCATTTTTTCATCGGTTCAAGATTTTTTATGTAAAAATCAATGTTAAGCTTGGTGGAACCGGTGGCAACGCCAAACGGGATACCCGCATCGGCAAGTTTCTCAAAGAACAGTTCCGCACCGTCAATAAACTTGAACATTTCCTTGTCCTTAAGGCACTCGTCAAAATAAAGATTTTCCTTTTTGAAGCTGTATTCTCTTATTTTTTCGGGGGTGATGTCCGGGTCTATTGTCTTTTGAAATATCGTAGTATTGTCGCTTCCGATAACTACGTTTTTGAATGTGTCTTCGTCGGGAATTTCGCCCTTTACTTCAAGGAAAAATCTTCTCCAAGCCTGTATGTGCTTGTCTGTGTCGTAAAACAGCGTTCCGTTAAAGTCAAATATGACAGCACTCACGCCTTGTCATCTCCCTTCATTCTGATTATCAGCTTTATGGGTGTTCCCGCAAAGCCAAAGGTGTCGCGGAGACAGTTCTCGATGTATCGCTGATAAGAGAAGTGGAAAAGCTCCACGTTGTTGCAGAAGATAACGAAGGTGGGGGGAGCAACCGATATTTGTGTCATATAGTATATCTTGAGCCTTCTGCCCTTGTCCGTGGGAGGCTGAACACGCATGGTAGCCTCACCCAGCACCTCATTGAGCATACCTGTGGAGATACGCATTGTGGACTGGTTATAAACGTATTTGATTCGTTCAAAAAGCGTTTCAACTCGCTGTCCCGTTTTTGCCGAAACGTAGACGATGGGAGCGTATGGCATATAGGCAAGCTCCGTGCGTATACGCTCGTTGAAGCTGTTGACCGTAGAGTTGTCCTTTTCTATGGAGTCCCACTTGTTTACAACTATAATGGTGGGCTTGCTCGCCTCGTGGGCAATACCCGCAATTTTTGTGTCCTGGTCGGTGATGCCGGTGCCCGCGTCTATCATAAGCAGACAAACGTCGGCACGCTCCACTGCCATATTGGCACGGAGAACACTGTATTTTTCTATCTTGTCGTCTATCTTCGACTGACGGCGGATTCCCGCTGTGTCAATGAAGGTAAACTTTCCGTGCTCGTTTTCAAAGGGGGTGTCCACCGCGTCGCGTGTGGTGCCCGCAATGTTGGAAACGATAAGTCTTTCGTCACCGAGAATCTTATTTATAATTGATGACTTGCCCGCGTTGGGCTTTCCTATTACCGCAACCTTTATTGAGTCGTCGTCTTCGTTGTCGAACTCCTCTTCGGGGAGGTGAGCTATTACCGCATCAAGCAGGTCTCCGCTTCCGCTTCCGTGTACCGAGGAAACCGCAATCGGCTCTTCTTCAAACCCAAGCTCGTAGAATTCGTAGAACTCGTAGGGAACGTGACCTACGCTGTCGCACTTGTTTATGCAGGGGATGATGGGCTTTCCGCTCTTTTTGAGCATAGTCGCAATGTCTCTGTCGTCGGCTGTAAGTCCGGTCTTTACGTCGCACATAAAGACTATAACGTCGGCGGTATCAATGGCAAGCTGAGCCTGAAAACGCATCTGCTTTAGTATGATATCGTCGGTTTTGGGCTCTATTCCGCCCGTGTCGATGACCACAAGCTTTTTGCCTGCCCAGTCGCACTCGCCGTAAATTCTGTCACGGGTTACACCGGGGGTGTCCTCGACTATGGAACGTCTTTCTCCTATAAGTTTATTGAACAGTGTGCTTTTGCCCACGTTGGGTCTGCCCACTATGGCTATAATCGGTTTTGACATTTTTATTTCTCCTTTCACTTGAAAAGATTCAGATGATTTCTTGTCCTAAGAATGCGGCAAGCAGTTTCGCACCGTCATTTTTGCAAAAGGTTATTTTGGCTCCGCCAAGCTTTTCCGAAAGTGTATCGGGGGACATTCCGCAAAGGAACAGATCTCCCTCGGCACGCAGGGTGTTTGAAGAGAGCAACAGCTCGTCGCCAAGGTCACAGCCTTTAAGCTGGGCGGCAAGGTCGACACCGGTAAGCAATCCCGATACGGTGATGCTTTCTCCGAAAAATCGGTTTGTTATTTTGTAGACGTTTACCGTAAGCCCCTCAACTTTACTTTCTGCAAGAAGTGCCAAAGATTTCAGGTGCTCGTATGCGGCAACTCCGGTTGCTACCGATACCTTTCTGGGGGCGTCGAGTGTTTTTTTGTCGAGCATATCGAGATAAAAATCAAGCTCCGAGGAAAATTCCGCCTCCAGTGAGCGAAGCATTCCCACTCCGTTTTCTATCTGGGCGTAATCTTCGTAATAATCTTCGTCGGGAAGAGGAACACCGCCTTTTATGTATAGCTCGTCGGCACAGTAAAAGAGGCGTGTGCCGTATTTTTTTACACACTCGTCACCGAAGGAGGTAACTTGTTTTATTACTTCAACACACTCTTGCGGAGTGAATGCCTCAAGCTCATAAAGTCCGTCGCGGAATTTGGTAAGTCCCGCGGGGACTATGGAACAGCTTGAGAGGGCGGGGAAGAGCTGTTGAAGGTCGTTCATTGAACGGTCAAGCTCCTCCTTGTCGTTTATGTTTTTGCAAAGAACTATCTGGGCGCATATTTTAATGCCTGCCTCTTTAAAGCGGTTAAGATAGGAAAGAACCCTGCCCGCATTTTTGTTTTTCATCATTTTGACACGCAGTTCGGGATTGGTGGTGTGCACCGAGACGTT
The DNA here is from genome assembly GCA_017455945.1 of Clostridia bacterium. Lineage (GTDB taxonomy): Bacteria > Bacillota > Clostridia > Oscillospirales > CAG-272 > RGIG8775. The sequence goes on from JAFTLM010000122.1 coordinate 3,487, forward strand.
GACCGGAGAAATGTGCATCTTTATGATGCGGTCGATATCCTTGTCCGAGAGGTTGGTCATGGTGATGTAATTCCCGTGGAGAAAAGATAAGCGAGAGTCGTCGTCTTTAAAATAAAGCGTTTCACGCATACCCTTCGGGAGCTGGTCTATAAAACAGAATATGCACCTGTTCAGACAAGAGTGCTTTTTGTCCATAAGAGGAGTTTCAAAGTCAAGCCCTATGTCGTCGTATTCGCCCTTCATAATTTTGACCGAAAAGGTGTTCTCGCCGCGTTTGAGCGCAAGAAAAACCGACGTGTCGGCAAGATAAAAACGATAGTCCAGAACGTCGTTTATCTCGTTTCCGTTAATCGATATCAGTGTGTCGTCGGCGGCTATGCCCGCTTTTTTCGCGCGTGAGCCGTCAAGCACGGAAGTAATCTTTACCATTGTGCTCCTCCTTTCCTTGATTTTGCCGTTTGAATATAAAACGGCAAATAGACACAGCTACTAAATAGTATACCACAAAAATCTTTCTTTTTCAATCCTTTAAATAAAATATTTTCAAAAAAGGACTGAGCATTAAGCTCAGCCTTATTTTTTAGCGAGATATTTTCTCATGTCTATGGCACAGGCGGCGAGGATTATAAGCCCTTTTATGACGTATTGCATATTGGAATCTATTCCCAAGAAGGTAAGTCCCACGAAAATTATTCTGAGAAGCAGTACGCCCATAATTACACCGCGAATTTTTCCTATTCCGCCCACAAATGAAACTCCGCCGATAACGCAGGCGGCTATGGCGTCAAGCTCGTAATTAAGACCGGTGGCGGCACTGTTGGAGCCTATTCTTGCCGCCTCAATGAATCCTGTTATGCCGTACAACACACCGGCTAACATAAAAACGAGAATTATCGTGCGGTTTACGTTGACGCCCGATACGTTTGCGGCTTCGGGATTGGAGCCTACGGCAAACATATTTTTGCCGAAAACGGTTTTGTTCCACACGAACCACATAACAACGGTGATTATTGCTACGTAAAGCACGTAATTGGGAATGGAGGTGTCGCCTATGCGTATCAAGCTTCCGTTTATAAATTCGGAGTAATTACGTGAAAGCCCCGAGATAGACTGTCCGTTGTTGGTGCCTTCCATCAAATATATAAGAAGTGCACCGTAGGTTATCAGCTGAGTCGCCAGTGTGACGATGAAGGGGTGAAGCTTGAACTTTGCCGTGCAAAAACCGTTGACGAATCCTACAAGAGCGCCTATTGCGACAACTATAAAGAAAACCAGGGTGAGTGGAAGCGTAGGCAGAGAAGGAAACATTTTTGCGGCATATTCGCTCGACTGTAAAAGCGAGGCGGCAATGCAGGCGCTAACGCCCACTATTCTGCCTGCCGAAAGGTCGGTTCCCATAAGAATAATGCACCCCGCAATTCCGAGAGCTATGGGGAGGTTGGCTGCCGAGAGTGAAATTATATTTATTATTGAAGAAAGTGAGAGAAATCTTGGGTCATACAGGGCTATTCCTGCGATAGATATGAACAAAAGAATATAGAGTAAGCGGTTGATGAAAAATTCCTTTATTTTAAAAGCTCTTTCTTTGGAATCCAGCGACTTGAAATCGTCCAATCTTCTTTTGATGTTGAATTTTTGTAACATAGACTTCTCCCTTATATAAATTTTGCGGCAAGAGCCATTATTTCTTCCTGGGTGGCTGAAGAGGCGTCAAGCTCTCCCGCAAGTCGACCACCCGACATAACCAGAATTCTGTGGCAAAGACCAAGCAATTCGGGCATTTCGCTTGAAACCATAAGCACTGATTTTCCCTCTTTGGCAAGCTCTGTTATCAGTTGGTAAATCTCGTATTTTGCACCCACGTCAATACCTCTGGTAGGCTCGTCGAGAAGCAAAAATGATGGCTTCGTCAACAGCCACCTGGCTAATATAACTTTTTGCTGTTTTCCGCCCGAAAGGGAACGGATTTTGGTAGCCCTTGACGGGGTTTTTGTTTTCATTGCCGCAATGCCCCAGTCGGTGTCTATTCTCATTTTCTTCGCGTCTAACAGCAGACCTCTGCGGTAGCTTTTGATGTTTGATATCACGGTGTTGTCGGTGATGTCGAGAATTGAAAATATTCCGGTTGCCCGACGCTCCTCGGTTATCAACGCAAATTTGTTTTTTATGGCTTCCGACGGAGAATTATTTCTTATTTCTTCCCCCTGTAAAATTATTTTGCCTTCGCTTTTGGTCAATAATCCGAACAGCGTTTCCAGCAACTCGGTACGTCCCGAGCCGTCAAGCCCCGCCACGCCTACTATTTCGCCTCGTTTCAGGTCAAAGCTGACGTTTTTTGTGTTGGCGTAACGGGCACTGAGATTTTCCACTCTGAGGACGGTTTCGCCTATTTGTTGTGGCTTCGGCGGAAATCTGTCTTTTAATTCGCGTCCCACCATAAGATGAATAATTTTGTCTATTGACAGAGCCTCACAGGGTTCTGTGGCTATGTGACGCCCGTCTCTCATTACAGTGACTTCGTCGGAGATTTTCATTATTTCTTCCATTTTGTGGGAGATATAAATTATCCCGCAACCGCTGTCTCTTAGCTTTTTTATGATTTTGAAAAGCTGTTCCGCCTCTTTGTCGTTAAGCGATGACGTGGGCTCGTCAAGAACGATTATTTTGGCATCGTAGGAGACTGCTTTCGCAATTTCAGCCATCTGCCTTCTTGAAACCGACATTTCGTTCATAACCGTTCCCGCGTCGATTTTTATTTCCAGCTTTTCAAAAAGTTCCGCCGTCTTTTTTTTCATTTCCTTTTCGGCAACCGCTATGCCAAAGCGTGTCGGATATCTGCCAAGCCATATGTTGTCCGCCACGTTTCGGGTTAAAGCCTGGTTCAGCTCCTGATGTACCATCGCTATTCCGAGTTCCAACGCCTCTTTCGGTGTTTGTGGCTGTATTTTTTTGCCGTTTAGATATATCTCCCCGCTGTCGCAGGAATAAATTCCGAAAAGGCATTTCATAAGCGTCGATTTTCCCGCACCGTTTTCACCCATGAGTGCGTGAATACTGCCCGCTCTTACGTTAAGCGTCACGCCGTCAAGAGCCTTGACACCGGGAAAAAATTTGCTTATGTTCGTCATCTGTAAAAGATAATTTTCTTGCATCATAAAGTTTTCCTCTTGTAAAATAAATTATAGTTTGGCGGCGAGGGATGTGTTCGCACCGCACCCATAAGAGCCCCCACGCCAGTGGGTGCGAGTCAAGGCTGCACAAGCCTTGTCGCTCACCGCAGTGAGCGAAACTCCCCCAAACGGCGTTTTTCTTTTTGCGAACTTTTTCTTTTTGCGCCTTTGGCTTCAAAAAGAAAAAGTGGACTAACGGCTTGGATAGCTTTATTTCTGTAGGCTACAGCGGTTTTGTAAGGCATAATTCGGAGCTCCGCTTTCTTTTGACATAAAAGGCGCAAAAGAAAGCTCACAAAGAAAACGCCGAGTGCCTGCGGGCACAAGAGGTCGCTTTTTGCAAAAAGCTCCGCAAAA
>JAFTLM010000123.1 GCA_017455945.1 Clostridia bacterium
AAGGCATAATTCGGAACTCCGCTTTCTTTTGACACAAAAGGCGCAAAAGAAAGCTCACAAAGAAAACGCCGAGTGCCTGCGGGCACAAGAGGTCGCTTTTTGCAAAAAGCTCCGCAAAAACCTTTCTGGACTTGGCAAGTGCGAACACACCCCTCGCCGCTAAACTATAATTTAATTCTATCTCCTTACAAGATTTTTCATATACAGCGCGTCCTCTGCCATTGTGCCGTCGGATTCGCAGATAATTCTGGGAGTAAGCCCTTCCTTTATTATCGCCTCGGCAAGAGGCTCAAACGCGGGACCAAACTCCCCGTCGGCAAAGGTCAAGTGCTTTTTCTCCCCCGCCGAGGTATACATTATTTTCGAAAAATGGCAGTGCATATTCTTCGCAATCTCGTCGCCAAGCCCGTTTGCCACGGCGTCAAATGTGCGTCTGTAGCTGTCGATATCGGTATAATAGCCGCCCACGTTTCTCGCATTAAGATGTCCGAAATCCACCACGGGATAGTAATGACGGTCGGTCTTGCAAAGCTCGATGACCTCTTCAAGAGTGCCAAGCTGATTTATCTTGCCCATAGTCTCAAGTCCAAGATGTATCGGTGTATCTCCCACCTCTTCTATTATCTTCTCAAGCGTGTCGCGCGCCAGCCCCATAGCTTCTTCACGCGTTATTTTAGCCGCGCTTCCGCTGTGTATAACTATCGTGTCGGCTCCAAGCAGTTCGGCTGCCCAAAGGCTCTTTTTGATATAGTCAACGCTTTTCAGTCTCTTTTCGGGGTCAACTCCCGAAAGCGATATAAAATACGGGGTATGGAGCGACATAAGAATGCCGTGTTTCTTTGCCTCCTCGCCCACCTTGCGCAAGGACGCTTCGCCTGCGGTAAGTCCGTTCCCTGCCTCGTATTCATAGGCGTCAAGCCCCTTTGCCTTTACCCACGCGGGTGCTTCGGCGGTAGATTTGTGACCCTCGGCGTAGAACGAGTCGCTGTTTCCGCCGGGGCCGAATGTTGCAAATTTCATTTATTTCTCCTTGTGAAGCTTCTTGTACTTTCTTATAAACGGCTTTTCAAGCCATCTTTTGAATCTGAAAAAGAGAGTTTTTTTGTCACGTATGGGCGGCACGATTATCGCGCGTGCACCAATTTTTTTCGCTCCCCACACGTCGGTGAATATCTGGTCGCCCAGTGCCGAGGTCTTTTCAATCTCCGCGCCTATCGTCTTTGCGTATTCCGCCAATCTTTTGGGCGATGGCTTATGACAGTCGGCAAAGGCGGGAAGTCCCAGCTTGCTGTTGAAAAGCTCCACTCTGTCGGCGTGGTTGTTGGAAACCAGTACCGACTTTATTCCGTGTTTTTCAAGCTCGGCAAACCAATTCACCACCCTCTCGTTGGGCAACGCTTCCTCGTAGGGTGCAAGTGTGTTGTCTATATCTATGAGCAAATATTTTATATCTTGCTCCAGAAGAAATTCGGGAGTGACATCGTCAAACCTTTCAAACATATGGTCGGGCAAAAAATTTTTGAACATTTTCTCTCTCCTTGTGTTTTCTACTTGATATTTTAACAAATAAACACGCTTATTTCAAGCCTTTTTTGAAAATAAAAAAAAATTTAAAAAATTTCTTATAACCTATTGACAATTAAGGTTGTTTGTGGTATTATATTAGAGCGGTTTTGAATTGCGGGTGTAGTTCAATGGTAGAATTCCAGCCTTCCAAGCTGGTCGCGTGGGTTCGATTCCCATCACCCGCTCCATTACAGGTCGGCTTTTCGGCCGACCTGTTTTAAGTGCCTTTAGCTCAGCTGGATAGAGCAATTGCCTTCTAAGCAATAGGTCGGGGGTTCGAGTCCCTCAAGGCACGCCAGTCTATGGTGGATATAGCTCAGTTGGTTAGAGCGCCAGGTTGTGGCCCTGGAGGCCGTGGGTTCGAATCCCATTATTCACCCCATACTTAAAAGGCAACCAAAAGGTTGCCTTTTCTTGTATAACACGAAGGAGCAGATTATGTTAAAAAAGGTTATGATAAAAATTTCATCAAAATGCGAAGAGCTTTCGAATTCCCTGTTTGAACGATTTATGGGGAACGAAAACTTTGAAGAAGGCGATTTCGACGACATCGATTACGCCCTGGAAGCAGCCCTTAACGACGTGGCAACGGTGGAATTTGACTTTGACGACGAAAAAGAACCCGAAGAGAACGACGCCATAGAGATACACACCGAAGGTCGGCTGAGAACCACAGCGGACAGATTCTCGCTTTCATACGTTGAAAGTGAGCTGACGGGTATGGAGGGCTCGACCACCACCGTAAGCTTCAGCAAAGCTAATCCAAATCTTCTCAGTATGACAAGAACCGGCGGGGTCAATACCGCCCTCATTTTTGAACCCGAAAAGCGTCACATCTGTATTTATAACACTCCGTTTATGCCGTTTGAGCTGTGCGTCCGCACGCTTTCTATGGACAACCGACTGGAAAGTGACGGCGAGCTTGAGCTTGACTACATAATAGAAATCCGCGGTGCTACAGCCGAACACAACACCCTGTCAATGAAAATTTTTGAGATTGAATAAAATTGTATAAGCAAAGAAAAGGAGCCGAGCGGCTCCTTTTTGTATTCTTCGGTGTGTTGGTCAATCTTGTAGGGGGCTCTTCTCCCCCGAAACCATTGCCGTATTTTACGGGATGCGGGACGCCTCCCTCACGGAGAATTAATATTATTTGTTCAATAAATTAAATTATAGTTTAGCGCACTATGTTCGCATTACCGAATGAAAGCCTTCCCCTTGAGGGGAAGGTGTCGAGCGAATGCGAGACGGATGAGGTGTAGGATGCGAAGCATCCGTTAATTTGCAGGGGATAACGCCGTCTGCGGACGGCTACACCTCATCAGTCGCCTAACGGCGCCAGCTTCCCCTCAAGGGGAAGCCTTTCGTGAATTGTCTTGCACCGCTAAACTATAATTTATAACAAAAAGAAGCCATTATACCTGCGAGGGCTTCCCAGCCAAAAGACAACTCAACACAATATACCAAAAAGCGAGGAGCTAAATCATTAATGATTTAGCTCCTTTTAATTAATAACCTTTTCAGTTGCTGGCGTTTGCTTGCGGATTTTGATTTTCAAAGTTATGTATTTTTGTGATTCTTGAACCTTGATATGTAATTGTAACAATATCGTTTTCAACTAAGTACGGAGCAGAATATTCATCGATATCTAACTCGTGACGCACACCCGTTTCAAATTCAACGACAACTGCGTTAAGTCCCATAACCTTCCTTTTGGAAATTATTCTTACACGTGCTGTATTTGGCTGGCATTTTGCGTTTCTTCCGTTTACTTTCGCAACAACCACTCCTTTGATTAATATTGGGATTGACATACAAAAACACACAATGAGTATGAGAAACGGCAAAAAAATTTCACTCTCTAAAAGATCGGATATTGACATAACGGCTATCTCCTTTTAATTACAAGTCTTTTCGATAGTTTATTTTTAAATACCAATGGTATTATATACCATTTTAAACTATTTGTCAAGTAATTTAGTTAAAAATGCTATAATATTTTTGAAAGAGGTGAATAAAAATGGATTTCGGCACCAAAATACGA
>JAFTLM010000124.1 GCA_017455945.1 Clostridia bacterium
GCTTTTGCAAACGACCTGCTTGACGAATACGCTTTTATAACCGAAAACAAAGACCTTATGAGAGTGGACGAAAACGGCGTGTGGCACTGCATCAAAGTGGTTTGCGCCACGATGCCATACTGCATTTTTGTAAACTCCGAAGGCTGCGATTACGCAAGATACACGGGTATTTACGTGGAGGTGCGCTAATGACAAGGTTTGAAAAGGATATGAAGGATGCCCTTGAGGGCAACGAAATCGAGGTTCTGAAAAGGCGAAAAGCGGAAATTGAGCGCCTCACCGCAGAAGGCAAAGGTTGTAAGAACGGCTTTCGCAGAGAATGCATAGCGCAAGAGGTAGTAAGGTTAACCGCAGAATATAACGCAATCAGCGAATTATTCTAAAAATACAATCACAATTTCATACGATAAGCACTTGCCGAGAGGTGGGTGCTTTTTTCGTACAAAAACGGAGGTAAAATGGGACTTTTTTCAAAAAAGCGTAGCCGTGATGCGCCTGAACCAAGGACGGCTCCAAGCAAAGAAATGCAGGAGTTTATACGCGGTGTCGATGTGGATTACGTGGGCAATTCAAGTGCGGGCGTAAGGGTTGATGAAATGCGGGCAATGCAGACTTCGGCGGTCTATGCCTGTGTCAAAATTCTTGCGGAAACGATAGCGAGTTTGCCGTTGCATTTATATAAAAAAGGCAAAGGCGGTAAAAAGGAGCTTGCGGAGGCGCATCCTTTGCATTCTTGCCTATACGAAATACCCAACGATGAAATGACGAGCTTTGAGTTCCGAGAAACGATGATGACGAGCCTTTTGCTTTACGGAAACGCCTATGCGCGTATTATCCGTAAACAAGGACATGTCACTGAGCTTTGGTACTTAAAACCCGAAAATATGACAGTTGAGCGTGATACGCAGACCAAGAAAATCAAATACACATATACGGACGATGTAACGAATCAAACCTTCGTATACAAGCCAAATCAAGTCTTCCACTTGAAAGGTCTGTCCTTTGACGGGATTAAAGGCATCAGCCCTATAGCACAAGCGCGTGAGGCGGTGGGACTTTCCCTTGCCACGGAGGAATATGGCGCTAAATTTTTCGGAAACGGCGCACGTCCGGGCGGAGTGCTTGAACACCCCGGCGTTCTAAAAGACCCTGAAAAGCTCCGTGCATCTTGGAATCAAGTGTATCAAGGCTCACGCAATAGCCATAAGGTTGCCGTATTGGAAGAAGGTATGAAATACCATACCATCGGTATTGCGCCCGAGGACGCACAGTTCCTTGAAACACGCAAATACCAAGTGAACGAAATTTGCCGTATTTTCCGAGTGCCTCCCCACCTTGTAGGTGACCTTGAGAGAGCAACTTTTTCCAATATTGAACACCAATCCATAGAGTTTGTTCAACATACCATCCGCCCGTGGATAGTGCGTTGGGAACAAGAAATAGCGAGGTCGTTGCTTGATGAAAGTGAACGGCTTTTATATTTTGCAAAATTCAACGTCGATGGTCTTTTGCGCGGTGATTACAAAAGCCGTATGGAAGGCTATGCCATTGCAAGGCAGAACGGATGGATGTCCATCAACGATATACGCGCTCTTGAGGATATGGAACTTATCCCTGCGGATAAGGGTGGTGACGATTATCTCGTTAACGGCAATATGACGTCTGCAAAGACGGATGATAAAAAAATAGGAGGTAGCCATGAAGAATCAGAAGGAACTGAGAATGCTCCCAATGACGGAACTTCGAGTGAATGATGAGGGCGGCGGTGTTATTGAAGGACACGCAGCGGTATTCGACCTTTGGAGCGAAACCCTCGGCGGTATCTTCCCGTTCAAGGAAAGAGTGAGCCGTGGCGCATTTGCCGAAAGCATTATGCAGGACGATATCCGTGCGCTTTTCAATCACGACCCCAATTACGTCCTTGGCAGAAATAAAGCGGGTACGCTTGAGCTTGCCGAAGACGACGTGGGACTCCGTGTTCGCATCAACCCTCCCGACACCAGTTGGGCAAGGGATATCGTAACAAGTATCCGCCGTGGGGACATCTCACAAATGTCTATCGGTTTTATCGTGGAAAAGGACAGTTGGGCATCGGAAGGCGGTATGGACACCCGTGACCTTAAAAAGGTGCGCCTTTTTGACGTCAGCCCTGTTACTTTCCCTGCGTATACGCAAACCGATGTCGGTGTTCGTGCGATGCAATCGTACAACGGATACAAAGAAGAACAACGCAAAGTGGCAGAGGAACACGAAAACGCTGCCCGTAACGCAAAAAACAAGGCAAAAATCAACGCCTTAAAAACAAAATTCAAAAATATTTAATGGAGGTCATTACTATGACAATGAAGAAAATTCTCGAAATGAGAGCCAAGAGAGAGGATGCCCGCCTTAAGGCAATGGCGGTTCTCTCCAAGTCCGAGGCGGAGGACAGATTCCTTACCGAGGACGAGCAGAAGGAAATCGACAAGTACGAAAATGAAATTCGTTCTTGGGACGAGTCCATCAACCGCGCTGAAAAACTCCTCGCTATCGAACCCGAGGAAAGAAGCGTTGAAACTCCCGAGGTAAAGGCTACTCCCTCTAAAACCGAGGAAAAGCGTTTTACGTCCTTCGGTGAGCAGTTGCTTGCAGCGTATCGTGCAGCAATGCCCGGCGGTCACGTTGACGAAAGACTTTCTACCCGTGCGGCTATGGGTCTTAACGAGACCACGCCCTCTGACGGCGGTTTCCTTGTTCAGCAGGATTTCGTAACCGAGCTTTTGAAGCGTACCTATGAAACGGGTATCCTTGCATCCAAGGTTAAGAAAATCCCTATCAGCACCAACGCAAACGGCCTTAAAATCAATGCCGTTGACGAAGAGTCCCGTGCTAACGGCTCTCGTTGGGGTGGCGTGCAGACCTATTGGGAGGGCGAGGCTGATGAGCTTACCGCCTCCAAGCCTAAGTTCAGACAGATGGAGCTTTCACTTAAAAAGCTCACAGGTCTTTGCTACGCAACCGATGAACTCTTGCAGGATGCGGCGGCACTTGAAGCGGTTATCCGTCAGGCGTTTGCCGAGGAGTTCGGTTTCAAGATTGACGATGCCATCCTTGCGGGTACGGGCGAAGGTGAACCTCTCGGTATCCTTAACAGTGGCGCAGCCGTAACTGTTGCCACCGAGAAAGACCAGACGGACATCATCACCGTTGAGAACCTCATCAAGATGTGGAACAGACTCTGGAGCCGTTCCCGTGGCAATGCGGTATGGTACATCAATCAGGAACTTGAGCCTTATCTTTACACCCTCAAGGTTGGAGATAAGCCCGTGTATATCCCCGCAGGCGGTCTTTCCGAAAAGCCTTACGGCACTCTCTTCGGCAGACCCGTTGTTCCGCTTGAGCAGTGTTCTGCGGCGGGTGATGTCGGTGATATCATTCTTGCCGACGTCGGTCAGTACCTGCTTATCGACAAGGGCGGCGTGAAGGCGGCATCGTCTATCCACGTTCGTTTCCTCTACGATGAGTCGGTATTCCGTTTCATTTATCGTGTTGATGGTAAGCCTATTTGGAATAAGCCTCTCGCACCTTACAAGGGTTCTGCAAGTGTTTCGCCTTTCGTAACTCTTGCAAAGAGAAATGCTTGACCTTAAGGAAACCAAGGATTTTTTACGCATAGACGGAGATGAGGAGGATACGCTTGTGTCCTCCTTAATCATTACCGCAAAGGAACTTGTAGAAGAGGTCATGCGTAAAAAACTGACAGATTTCGACAAAATCCCCGAAACTGTATATCAGGCAATGCTGATACTCGTAGGCACGCTATACGAAGAGAGGCAAATAAGCAAGACCAAGGAAGGCGTGGATATTTCTACGACCCTTGACCTTGTAAGACGTATGCTTTTTGCGTATCGCAAGGAGAGGTTCTAATGACGATTGGCGAACTGAATCGGCGCATTACGCTTATGAAATTCGTTGTGGAGCGTGATGCTTACGGCGGTGAGGACGGAGAGTGGGTCGATGTATGCCGTTTATGGGCAAAAATCGAGCCAAGTAGTGGTACGGAGTTTATGCAGGCGCAGCAAGTACAAGCCGAGCATATAACGAAAATCACTTTGCGGTACAACCCTAAAATCGATGTTATGCACCGCTTAAAATACGCAGATAAAACCTACGAAATTATAGCGGTTGGGGATTTTACCACCTCTCATAGGTGGACGGTAATCACGGCAAAGGAGATGGTATCGGATGGGCTACAGTGCAAAGCAGAAAAAGGTGAAAGTGGCGGTGGAAGGAGCGAGTGCCCTTGCGAAGGATCTGAAAGCGATGGAGGATGCTGCATCATCTGTTCTGATGAAGGGTGCTGAAGCAGGCGGGCAAATCGCACTTGAAGATGCACGGCGTAATTGTCCCGAAGACACGGGTGCGTTAAAACAGAGCCTCCGTCTTGAAAAAGATAAGGCTACGGCTACCAAGGCTACTGTTAAGGTCGATTACGATAAAAGTCTCAAATACGGAACGCACGTTGAACTTGGCGCAAGAGGCAGACCCGCAAATCCCTTCTTACGCAACGCTGTGGATAAAAATATAAACCAAATCAACGAAGAAATCGTGCGAGAAATCTCAAGGGCGGTGGGTAGAAAAATATGAAAGATATCTGTCAAGCGGTATATGAAAAATTACTATCCAACAAGAAAATCGTGGCGCTTATCAAGGACAGAGTCTATCCGAGCGTCCTTCCCGAAAACGCTCCCTTGCCCTCAATCGTATATAGCCCTATCATAAGCAATTACGATTCAGCGCTCCAAGGGGACACGGGGTTTGTAAGGCAGACCATTCAGTTCGTGTGCCACGATAGAACCTTTAAGAAAGCACGTGAACTTTCCCGATTGGTAAAGGCTACCTTTCAGGATTATTACGGTGATATGTGCGGTTTGCATATAGAAGCCGTTTTTATAAAAGCGGACTACGACTACAACGGCAACACCTCCCTCAAATTCAATATGGAGGAGCATATGTCGAGTATCGAGTTCGAGTTTCATTTCAACGAAAAATAGGAGGATACAATTATGGCAGTTGCAGGTAAAAACGGCAAGGTTGTCATTGGCGCATCGACTACCGAAAAGGTGGTCGGCATTAAGAACTGGTCACTTGAGCTTTCCCTTGAAACCCTCGAAACCACGGCTCTTGGTGATGATTGGAAAAATTACATCACGGGCTTAAAAGAGTGGACGGCAAGCTCCGAAGGTGACTATAACGTCCCTACCGACACGGCAGGACAGAAGGCTCTGCAGGATGCTTTCCTTAACGGAACAATCGTCAAGGTAAAACTCTATGTGGATGCCACGAATTATTACACGGGCGAGGCTTATATTTCGAGCCTTTCCATCGAAGACCCCGTGGACGACGTTGTTTCTATCAGCATCGAGTTCACAGGCACGGGCGCTCTTTCTTTTGAAACGGGCGGTTCGAGTAGCGGAGGTAGCAACTGATGAAGAAAGGTATTACTTATAACCTCGATAAACCGAGAACCCTGCGTTATGGTATGAACGCACTTGCAAAAATTGAGGATATTACGGGCAAGTCCCTGATGTCCCTTGACCTTAACAGCGTAGGCGTAAAAGACCTTCTCGCTATCGTTTACGCGGGTCTTTACCACGAAGATAAAGACCTCACTATCGAGAGCGTGGGTGACCTCATTGATGAATATTCCTCAATCAACGAGGTTGCAGACAAGGTCGGCAAGGCGCTCACCGAGGCTTTTGGCAAAACAAAGGCTAAACAGGGGGAATAAATGAGACCGCCTTTGACCTTTCCGAGTTTTGCGATAAGGCGGTCATTTACCTTGGGCTTGACCCAATAGCGGTGACAGAATATACGCCTTATGAGATTACTTTACTCGCAAAACAACGCAGAGAGGTGCAATACTGCGAGTTTGAAAATCTCCTATCACTTGCGTGGCACACGGAGGCGCTTGCACGGCAACGTAAACTTCCAAGCCTTGAGCGCATTCTTAAAAACGTGCGTAAAAAGCCGAAAAAGGCGAAAAACTCGGCAAGTGATGCGATTCTCAAAGCAATGGCAGCGGAAAAAGGCGTAATCATCAAATAGGAGGTGAGGATACTTGGCGGTAATCAGAAACTTGGTAGTCAAGATTGCGGCGGATATATCCTCGCTATCAAAAGGACTACAAACCGCGCAAAAACAAATCAAAAAAGTGGCATCGAGCCTTACCAAAGCAGGAACAACGCTAACGGCGGGTATCACTGTTCCCTTGGTAGCGCTCGGTACTGCGGTTGTAAAAACATCACAGGATTTTGAGCAATCTATGGCGAATGCTGCCTCGGTTGCGGGTGCTACGGGTGAAGAACTCCAACAGATGACCGACCTTGCAAGAGAAATGGGTGCAAAGACCGTATTCTCTGCATCGGAGGCGGCGGATGCTCTTTACTATATGGCATCGGCGGGTTATAAGGCTGACCAGATGGCAAGCTCCATCGAGGCAACGCTGAACCTTGCATCGGCAACACAGAGCGACCTTGCATTTACCACCGACACAGTTATTTCGGCTTTAAACCAATTCGGCTTGGAGGCGAGTGAGGCAGAGAGAGTTACCAACGTCTATGCAGCATCCATCGGTGCTTCGATGGGAAGCATGGAAAAGCTCGCAACCTCTATGGGCTACATCGGCCCCGTGGCAAACTCCCTCGGTTGGGAGATTGAAGAGGTCACGGGTGCGCTTTCCGTGCTTTATAACGCAGGCTATGACGGCTCTACGGCGGGTACGTCCCTCCGACAAGCACTTGTTTCACTGATGAACCCGACGTCAACCGCCTTGAAGGTGTTTGAAGAACTCGGCATTAATCTTGAAGAACTCGACCCTACGACCCACGACCTTGCAAGCATTCTTGATACGCTAACGGCGGCGGGAATGACTACGGCGCAGGCAATGGAAGTGTTCGGTGCAAGAGCAGGTCCGGGTATGCTTGCGCTTATGAGCGCGGGTGGTGATGCTGTCCGTGATATGACCGATGCAGTAACGGGTACAAATATGGCCTCTGAAATGGCGGCAACACAGCTTGATACCCTGCAAGGTCAAATGGCGGAGATTTCCTCAATGGTTGAGGAGATAGCGTTACAGTTCGGTGACGTGCTTATCCCCATTATCCGTGAACTACTTACAAAATATATCGTTCCGCTGATTAACCGCTTTATGGGACTTTCGGCAGGAACGAAGAAAAATATCGTAACCATAGCCTTGTTGGCGGCGGCAATCGGCCCATTGCTCCTTGTAATGGGTAAACTCGTATCAGGCGTAGGCGCAATTATAAAAGTAGGTTCACTCCTTTTCTCAAAGGTAGGACTTATTATTGCGATTATCGCAGCCGTGGTTGGCGTTATAGCCTACCTTTGGAACAACAATGAGGAGTTCCGAAATGCGGTAATAAAAATATGGGAAAAGATAAAATCCGTCATTCTGAAAGCCGTAGAAGCAATTAAGGAGTGGTGGGATAAAAACGGCGAAAAAATTATTAAAACCGCCACCTCATTGCTTCAAAAGTTATGGGCGGTGGTAAAGAAAGTATTTGAAAAAATCGGCAAACTTGCGAAAAAAATATGGCCTATCGTAAAGGATATCGTTATCGATACAGTTTCCGCTATTCGCTCTTTCTGGGATGAACACGGGGATGCGATAATGTCCAAGGTCATAGCGGTGTTTACGACCATATGGAACATAGCAAAAAGTTGTTTTAACATCATCTACGATGCGGTAGTAAAATTCTTGAGCTACCTTCGTCCGATATGGGAAAACATCAAAAAACTGTTTATGTCCTTGTGGGATACGCTTGTGGCACTTTACGAAACTTTAAAGCCTGTTTTTGACCTGATTGCGGGCGTTGTTATGACCCTTTACGGCGTAGTTTCAAGCGTTATCGCAGGCATTATTCAGGCACTTGGCCCGTTTATTAACGCTGTCATTGACGTCGGGCAAGCAATCCTTGAAATCATCCAGCTTGTTTGCGCCGTCCTCCGAGGTGATTGGAGCGAGGCGTGGGAAAGCATGAAGGCGGTTGCAACCAATCTGTGGGATGCAATAAAAAATATTTTCCTCGGCATTTGGGAGTTCATCCAAGGTTTCTGCGATGGAATGGGTAAATTCTTCGGGGATATGGGTGATACGATTGTCGGCGTTTTCAAGAGTGCGTGGGAAGGTATATCCTCGTTCTTCGTTAATATATGGGACGGCATCGTTTCTGTATGCACTTGGATTTGGGATAAAATTACGGGTCTGTTTTCGTCTATCGGTGACTTTTTCGGAAACCTTATCTCTGATGCATTCAATTGGGGTAAAGGTCTTATCGAGAACATTTGGGAAGGCATACAGGCAGCGTGGGATTGGGTTGTTGATGGTGTAGAAAGCATCGGTCAAGCAATATCCGATTTCCTCGGCTTTGGTTCGCCTACCAAGAAAGGTCCCGGACACACGGCAGACGAGTGGATTCCCAACCTTATGAACATGATGGCGGAAGATATGTACGCAGACATTCCGCTGATTCAGCGTGCGGCAATGCAAGTGGCATCGGCTCTTAATCTTACGGGCGGAGTTAACCGAGGAATGGTCGGTACGGGGACAAACCCCAACGGAGACCTTCTCAACGGACTCCTCCAAGGTATGATGGCTATGAACGGCTTTACCGCTGATGATGGCAAAGAAATCGTTATGCAAGTGGACGGACAGACCCTTGCCCGTATTATGATGCCGAAGCTCACAAAAGAATATAAGCGCAACGGAATCAATCTTGCGGAGGTGTAATTATGGCGCAGTTCTTCAACATCAATAACAAAACCATAAAGTCCCCGAGCGAGATATCCCTTTCATACGAAGACCTTGATAAAGCGGAACGCACGATTGACGGGACGATGGTGGTAGACCTTATCGGCATTAAGCGTAAAGTGGACGTGTCGTGGGAGTATCTTTCAAAAGCGGATATGGCAGTCCTTGCGGGCGAGGTCAAATCCCGTAATTTTGTTACGATTGCCTTCCACGATAACGCCACGGGAGCGCTTACAACGATGACCGCCCGTCCCAAGGATTTAGCGTATCTGCCTTATTACGATTGGGCGAAGGCGCAAATAATGTGGAAAAGCGTGGCTATTTCCTTTGTGGAGAGGTGATGGTATGAGCTATCAAGATAACCCCCGCAAAGTTTACGGCAAGGTGGAAATCGTATATAGCGATGCCGATATCAGCAAGGATATCACGACCACCGAAAGCGGTAATTCTCAAATCAGCCACCCAAACGAGGTGTACCTTGGCTATACGTATCCTACAGTGCGCGCTTGCACGATGGATGGGCATAGTACAATGGACGGCACCTTTCAAATGATAGACGATTCCGTTGTCTGCGGTTGGTGGAGTGGCGCACTTTCGGGTGCTGACGGCACTTTTGCAAGTCCGCCATACATCGAACTTTTCTTTGTGCAAAGACCGATTATCTCTTGGAAAATCAAGGGAGATATAAAGCTCGGACAGTACCCCGTAGATTTCACGGTGCAATATAAGCATAACGGCGCTATTGTGCGGACGGATACTGTTACGGCGAATACCTCAAATGCGGTGGAACTTCGTCCTATGATTGAGGACATAACATCCGTAAGGCTTACGATACAAAAGTGGAGTACGCCAAACGCCTGCGCAAAAATAATGCAGTTTTTCGAGATGCTCTATGAAATGTACGAAGGTGATGCTTTGCAGATGTTCGAGGTTGGCGAGGAACTCGGCTCGGCGGATGGTAATTATAATATCAACTCCGATACGATGACCGTTAGCCTTCACAACACTGACCGCAAATTCGACAGAGGCTATCTTCGTTCTTTGCTTATTCTCGATAGAAAAATCAAGCCCTATCTTGGCATCGAAAAGAACGGAGCAATCCAATATACCGCACTCGGCACTTTCTATTCCAACGAGTGGCAAGTCAGCCAAGACACCCAATGGGTAAAATGCAGTGGCGTAGACAAACTTTTGCGCCTACAAAGCAAAACCTATGTGGGATATCCGTTGACGGCAAATGCAACGCTTTACGATATTGCCGTGGATATTTTGCGTAAGGGAGGCTTCACGGATGACGAGTTTTCCATTTCAACAAGCCTGAAAGACATATCGGTGGGAATGGCGTTTATGCCAAAAACCACGATATGGGATGCGCTCCAAGAAATAGCCAACGCAGGGCCTTGTCGTATTTATATGGACAGAGATGACCGAGTGATAATAAAAGCGGAGGGCGAAAGCACCACTTTTAACGACATTGAGATTAACCCCTCGAATATGTTTTCTTTCGTGTCCAATATCACGCTTACGGAATTTGCAAACAGCATCAAAGTGGAATACTACGATGTTCTGCTTTCCGATGACCTTGTGGATACGGCTGAAGTTTCCATTACCCTTGGCGCATACGAAAGCAAAAATATCTCACTTGGATATTCGTCAGAAGTCGCATATGCATCTGCGGTATCCGATAACGCCAACATCCGCATCAGCAATTTTGAGGGTGGTGTTGACGCCTGTAATTTTACTTTGCGTAATAATTCGGGAACGGCGCAAACGGCTACGATTACTATATCGGGCAACGGCATCGAACTGACCACGCACACGATTTATGTGCAGGATGAGGCGAGTATCAACACCTTTGGTGTTGTGGAGTATTCGCATCCTGCAAGTGAGCTTGTGCAGAACCAATCTCACGCCGAGCGCATCGGCAGAATTCTTACAGAAAAAATGAAGGCGGGCGAAGGCGTTATTACCGCTACTTGGCGTGGCAATCCCGACCTAAAACTCGGTCAAACGTATGATTGCGAGGACAGGTTCGGTGATACAAAAAGACTCATATGCGAATATAACAAATTTACCTTTGACGGGAGCTTAAAACAAGAAACCCGCGGAAGAAAAGTATAGGAGGTACTATGGCAGATTGGAAAGAACCCAAAACGGATTATAAGGCGGAAGACCAAGTCACGCCTGATATCTTCAATACCCTTGGAGAGAACGAAATCCACTTAAAAGAAATCAGTTGTCATGTGGAGCAACAGGCGGCAAGCGGTACGACAGTTACCATAAGCGGTCTTGTTTTTGTGGAGGTGTGAGATGCCCTACAGACCTAAAATTAAAAACACAGACGGCACATTGACCGATTTGCCGATAGAGGCGGAAACTGCGGTAAAACTTAAAACTTCCCGCAGTATCGGTCTTTCTGGCGTTACTGCTACTTCTCAATCCTTCAATGGCACAAAGGCAATTACAATCCCGATAACCGCCGTTCCTGCAACCCTTTTGACGGGTACGGCAAGTATCAATACCA
>JAFTLM010000125.1 GCA_017455945.1 Clostridia bacterium
GAAAAAGGTGAAAAGGAAGCGGAAAAGGAAAACGAGGCGCAAGTAAAAGAGGCACTTGCACTCTTCAAGTTCGCAAATAAAATGTGCGACGGCAGTAAAATCAACGCAGTCATGGGTGTGGCGAAGAGCTATCTTGAGGTAGCAATCGAGGAGCTTGACGCATCTCCCTTCGAGCTTAACACCCCGGCTGGCATCATTGACCTTAAGACGGGTGTTGTGTATGCGCACAAGCCTGAATCCTTCTGCACCAAAATGACGAGTGTTGCTCCCTCCGCCATAGGGCGCGAGATGTGGGAGGAGTGTCTTGACTTGGTGTCGGAAGGTGACGATGAGTTCAAGCGGTTCTTGCAGACCTCCGCAGGTGCTATTGCTATCGGCAAGGTCTACCACGAAGCCCTTATTATCGCTTTCGGCGGTGGCGCAAACGGCAAAAGTACCATCTTTAATACCATTTATGAGGTGCTTGGCGACTATGCAGGCAAAATCCCGGCAGAGGCACTTACTACAAGAGCAAAAAATGCGAAGGTGGATCTTGCCGAGCTTCTGGGAAAGAGGTTTATTCTCGCATCGGAAACCGAGGAGGGACAGAGGCTCTCTACAAGTATGCTCAAGCAGATAGCAAGCGTTGACAGTATTACGGGTGAGAAGAAATATCACGACCCGTTTACCTTCAATCCCACACACACCACAGTTCTTTATACGAACCACCTTCCCAAGGTCGGCAGCAACGATAAAGGAACGTGGCGCAGACTTGTTATTGCTCCCTTTAACGCAAACATCAAGAACCCCAAGCCGAACTATGGCGAGGAGCTTATCACACACGCAAGCGGTGCAGTTCTTCAGTGGATTATTGACGGCGCAAAGATGTTTGTTGACGGTGGGTACAAGCTCCCCGAAAGCAAGAAGGTGACCGAAGCTATCGGTAAGTACCGTGAGGAGAACGATTGGCTTGCAAACTTCCTTGACGAGTGCTGTATTCTCGACCCTATGGAAAAGTGTCCGGGCGGGGCTTTATATAAGGCATATCGCGCGTGGGCTACTGAAACGGGCGAGTATGTGCGCAGAAATCGTGACTTTGCCGATACTTTGCGTAATGCTAACTTTGAAATCAAGAAAGGCAAACAAGGCAACGTGTGGCTTGGCTTAACGCTCTCTCCGAATCGCAATGTAGGTACTACGGCAGAAGAGGATTTTCTTCCCTAAAAACGGGAGGGTGGAAGATGGAGGAAGATAAATATGTAAATTTACTTATGACATCTTAAAAGGAAGAAGTTATAAAAAGTTTTGAATTTATGTTCCACCATCCTCCACCGCCTTCAAATTGAGGTGGATGTATGGACGAAAAGACGATAGAAAACAAGCTGAAGAAAGCAGTTGTAAGCCGTGGAGGTTTATGCGTAAAGTTCGTGTCACCTTCTTTTGCGGGTGTGCCTGATAGGATTGTTCTCTTACCGGGAGGACAAGTCGCATTCGTGGAAACCAAAGCAACGGGAGAAAAAATGCGCCCCTTGCAGAAACGAAGGAAACGGCAGCTTGAGGCTCTGGGCTTTAAGGTTTACTGCTTGGACAATACAGAAAAGATAGGAGAATTACTTGATGAAATACAAAGCTCATGAATATCAGGAATATGCGACCCGCTTTATCGAGGATAACGAAGAATCCGCTGTATTCCTTGAATGCGGTCTTGGTAAAAGCGTCATTACCCTTACCGCAATAAAAAACCTTATGGCGCGTGGTGAGGTCAACCGTGTGCTTGTGGTCGCACCCCTTCGTGTAGGCAAGACAACTTGGCCTGAAGAAATCGACAAGTGGGACCACCTTGGAGGGCTGACGTATGCTTTGGCAATCGGAAGTGTGGCGGAAAGGCTGTCTGCCTTAAAAGCAAAAGCGGACATCACGATTATTAACCGTGAGAACGTGGAGTGGCTTATCGATAAAAGCGGCATCCCGTTTGACTACGATATGCTTGTTATCGATGAACTTTCTTCCTTTAAGTCATTTAAGGCAAAGCGGTTCAAGGCTCTGCTGAAAGTGCGACCGCAGATAACAAGGGTGGTAGGGCTGACAGGCACTCCTTCCTCAAACGGTCTTATGGACTTGTGGGCGGAGTTCCGTCTGCTTGACCTTGGAGAGAGGCTTGGAAGATACATAACGAGATACCGTCTGGCTTACTTCACCCCTGACAAGCGGAATGCTCAAGTGGTTTTCTCGTATAAACCCTTGCCCGGTGCCGAAGAGCGAATCTACGATAAAATCGACGATATCACGATTTCGATGCGAGCTTCTGACTACCTCAAACTGCCGAGCCTTGTGATGAACACCGTGGTAGTTGAGATGGGCGACAAGGAAAAAGAAATCTACGATAACCTTTGCGATGATATGGTTGTCAGCCTTGGTGATAACGAAATCGATGCCGTAAACGCAGCATCCCTCTCAAACAAGCTCTTGCAGATGGCAAATGGTGCGGTTTATGGCGATGAGCATAGTGTTCACCATATACACGATGAAAAGCTGAATGCCCTTGAGGATTTAATCGAGAGCGCAAACGGCAAACCCGTTCTTGTGGCATATTGGTTCAAGCACGACCTTGCGCGTATAAAGGCGAAGTTCCCGTTTGTACGTGAGATTAAAACGGATGCCGATATTCGTGCTTGGAATAGAGGCGAGATTGAGGTTGGTGTGATTCACCCTGCTTCTGCGGGTCACGGATTGAACTTGCAAACGGGTGGTTCGACCTTGATATGGTTTGGGCTTAC
>JAFTLM010000006.1 GCA_017455945.1 Clostridia bacterium
TCAGAACTCGAAAGTGCAAAAGAAGTATCGGTTGACGGATATGATAGTCAATGGTGGATTTTCTTGAAAAAACAATAGAATACTACATCTGAAGCGTGGGGGGATGCTAACCCCACGCTTTTTTGTGTTTTGCTACGCTTTTTGTATCTGAAATGGCGAAACACTTAAAAATTAATCGTTTTTGTCGCGTTATGAGTTGTTTTGTGATAAATTTTATACCAAAATCCAAATTAATGTGAAAAAAGTATTGAAACTTTTTGAGTTTTGTGATATAATATTGACAAATATTAAAAAAATGGCACGGTGTGTGCCGATGGAGGACATTATGAAGAAATTTTTAGCAGTTGTGCTCGTTGCAATTATGCTTTGCACAGCACTCGTAGGTTGCGGAAGTGCCGGATCCGATGGCGGTATTCATGTAATTGAAACCGGTAGCGAGACAGGTACTTACTACGGCTTTACCAACATGATAGCGACCACACTTAACAGCAATGCTGACCTTGGTTATACGCTTTCTGCGGTTTCCAGCAAGGGCTCTAAGGGCAACATTCAGGACATCGCTTCGGGTATGTGCTCGTTTGCTATCGTTCAGAATGACGTTATGTCGTATGCTTACAGCGGAACAACCGATATGTTCGGCGGTCAGGTTATCGACGATTTCTCTGTTGTTGGTGTTGTATATCAGGAAACTGTTCAGATCATCGGTAAGAAGTCTCTTGATGCTAACGGTGACGGTATTGTAACAGTTGATGAGCTTAAGGGTAAGCGCGTTTCTATCGGTGAGGCAGGAAGCGGTGTTACCATTAACGCAAAGCAGGTTTTTGAAGCTGCAGGCATGAAGCTCGACCTTACAGATGCAACAGATGCAAAGAAGAATGATGTAGTTGTTTCCTACTACAGTGTTAAGGATTCTTGCGATAGAATCAAAGACGGTGAAATTGATGCGTTCTTCTTTACAGCGGGTGTTCCTACTTCGGGTATTACCGAGCTTATCAAGACTACAGCCGATATCGCTGTAGTTACATTGACCGATGAACAGGCTGATGCTCTTGTAAGTGCAGAGAATAGCTTCTATACAAAGACCGCTCTTACAAATGATATTTATGAGTGCATTGATGCTGATAAGCCTGCAATCGCGGTTTCTGTTTCGGCAACTTATATTGCCAGAAACAGCCTTTCCGAGACCGAGGTTTACAACTTTACCAAGGCTCTTTGGGAGAACATAGAGAATTACGGTGCATATGGAGCACAGGTATCTGCAATGAAGATCGAGAATGCCGCAAAGGCTCTTGGTGGTGTGCCTCTTCACGCAGGTGCGGCTAAGTACTACACAGAGAAGGGAATCATTGACTGATTTCCGGGACCTTAAATTCCCATGCTTATAAAGGGAATGGTGCCGTGTTTGAGGAGAGGAGAGTCTTTTATGGGCTCTCCGAACGCCTCGACATTTGATGGCACCGTTCCTGTTTTTTCGGAGGTTTTTATGCAGAACGAGATTATTACCTCGACGCCCAGTGCCGAGGAGGTAATGCGTAAGGTTGATAAAGAGAGCAATACTCGGGTGTTCACAGGTTGGCGTAAAATAGTTATTCGTGCTCTTTTAATTACCTTTGCTACAATGATCCTTTTATTCCAACTTGTTATACAGGTGGATAATTACGTTAAGTATCCCGTATTTATCGGTTCAATACTTTTTATCGGATATCTTCTTTATCCTGTTACCAAACGTCAGTCGGTGCGAACGAACTATGTTCCGTTTTATGATATTATTCTCGCGGTCGTTTCGGCGTTCAGCTTTTACTATTTCGCTATTTTTCGCGAGGATTTAATTTTCCGTGCGTCTCAGATCAATACACTCGATCTTGTTATCGGTGTTGTAGCTATTTTGACAGCATTTGAATTTTGCCGCCGTGCCGTGGGCTTTCCTATTCTTTGTGTTGTGGGAGCATTTATTGCTTACGCATTTTATTATTACTGCGTTATGAGTAAAATAGATTTCCTTCCCTCATTCAGAAAAATAATTAGCTAGTTTTCATATAATATGGGAGGAGGTTTTTATTGATCTACCATAAGAGTTTGTGTTTCCTTTGTTGCTCTGTTTATTATATTCGGAAGCTTTTTGGAAAAAACAGGTATCGGTAACTTTTTCGTTGATCTTGCCAACTCCATAGCAGGTAAATCGGCTGGTGGTCCTGCAAAGGTGGCTGTAATTTCCAGTGCCCTTGAGGGAATGTACTCGGGTAGTTCGGTTGCTAACACCGTCGGAAGCGGTGCTGTAACTATACCCACTATGAAACGTTGCGGATATAAGCCCGAATTTGCTGCGGCTGTTGAGGCGGCTGCGTCTACAGGCGGACAGATTATGCCTCCAATTATGGGTGCGGCAGCCTTCTTGATGGCGGAAATGTCAGAGATACCGTATAGTGTGATTGCCATTTCTGCGATACTTCCTGCCGTTCTTTATTTTGCAGGTATATTCCTGATGGTGCATTTTGAGGCAAAGCGCTGCGGACTTAAGGGGCTTCCAAAGGAAGCAATACCGAATTTCTTCAAACTTATCGTTTCGAATGGTTATTTGCTTATTCCTGTTGTGGTTTTGGTAATTTGTATGAACCACTTCAGTGCAGGTATGGCGGCAAGCATCGCAATTATGACTACAATGATTGTCGGACTTTTTGATAAAGATCTTTTGGTAAAAAGTTTTAAAGAGAAAACATTTTCTCTGATGCGCTTTATGCGTTGCGGTGGATTTTCTGTGTTGACAACCGTGTTCTTTTTCTTTATGATTAAGATGGGGTGTAGTATGGGCGTAGCGGTTTTCTCGACTATGGTGCTTTGTTTCCTTCTTACACTTAATACAGAAACTGCATCTCTTTCTACGAAAACATTTCTCGAAGGTCTTGAAGGTGGAGCAAAGAGCACCATCGGCGTTGGTATTGCGTGTGCCGTTGCCGGACTTATTTCGGCGGTGGTGACTTTTACCGGTCTCGGTTCACAGTTGTTGGAGATTATCGTGCCTTTGGCAGAAAAGAGCATGTTCCTTGCTTTGTTCCTTACGATGATTTGTTGTATCATTTTGGGAATGGGCGTACCTACGACTGCAAACTATGTTATTATGGCGTCGATAACGGCTCCCATTCTTATTGATATGGGGCTTCCTGATTTGGCGGCACATATGTTTGTGTTCTATTTCGGTATTGTTGCTGATATTACTCCCCCTGTTGCCCTTGCGGCGTATGCGGGAAGTGCGATTGCAGGTTCCAATCCGCTAAAAACCGGAGTCAATGCTACGCGACTTGCGATTGCCGCATTTATCATTCCGTACATTTTTGCATACAATCCCGCTATGCTCCTTATTGATACCGTTTGGTACGATGTAGTGCTTATTGTCATTACTTCGATTCTTGGTATGTTCGGTATCTCGGTAGGACTTGAGGGATATATGATTCGAGCACTTAAATTTTACGAGCGACTTCTTGTGATTGCCGGCGGTCTTATGCTCGTTATTCCCGGTTTGGTTACAGATATCGTTGGTCTTGCACTTGTTGCTGTTGTTATTTTGCTTCAGATATTTACATTCCGAGATACAAAGAAAAAAGTTTAAATTTGAAAGGCTGAGTTATTTCAGCCTTTTTTCTCACAAAATATTGTTCAACCAATATAAAAATCTTGCCTATTGTCTACTTATGGTGGAATTGCATTGAAAAGTTTAAAAATCTCTTGACTTAAAAATTTTAATGTGTTATACTTTTAATGTAAAAATTTGAAAACGGAGGAGTTTGAAATGTACACTCTTTATGGAGACGGAATCCACGACGACGCACCCGCAATACAGGAAATGCTTGATAGCGGACTATCCGCAGTAGTTCTTCCCGTGCCCGCAAAAAATTACGCAATCGGAAGTACCCTTGTTATTCACAGCGGTCAGAGTCTTGTTTTGCCCGAGATGACTGTTATCAAGCTTTTGCCAAACAGCAACTGTTATATGCTTATCAATGAAAAGGCGGGAGACCACCACATCTCTGTTGAAGGCGGTATCTGGGATTACAATAATCAAGAGCAACACCCCCACACCAGATATGCCCCCCACCAGCTTACGCAGAAAATTCCAGCCCCTTATGCTGAGGACGACCCCAGAGGTAAGGGAGTGCCCTATTACAGCAACCGCTATAACGGAAGAATTATGCGTTTCTACGGTGTGTCATTCATTTCTGTACGAAACATTACATATAAAGACCCTGTTATGTACTGCGTAGAGTTTGGATATACCCACAACTTCACTGTTGAGAATATCCGATTTGACTTCAACTACGGTAACCCCGTACCGATAAATATGGACGGTGTTCACGTTGACGGAGGATGTCGTTTCGGCTATATCCACAACATTCAGGGAACAGCTTACGACGATATGGTTGCTATCAACGCCGACGACGGACTTCCCGGAGATATTACTGATATAGAAATTGACGGTGTGTTTGGTGAAAACTCGCTTCGTGCGGTAAGACTTCTTTCTACACATTCGAGAGTTGAAAGAATTTCTATATCCAACGTTTTCGGTACGTATTATCAGAACCCCGTCAGCCTTACCTTCTATCACTACCATGAAACAACTCGCGGAATAATGGATCATATCAGTATAAATAACATTTTCTCTTCCAATGCCGAAAGATTGCCCATTTATCAGAAATCAGCCAATTATCAATTTGCGTTCATCTATATTGATAGCAGAATGGATATCGGTCACGTTCGTATTGAAAATATCGGACGTAACGAGAAGCTTGGTGATATCGAAACCATTAGAATTCTTCCCGAAACAAAGATCAAGACTCTTGTGCTTGAGCACGTAAATCACGAAAATCACACAGGCAGACCTGTGCCTATGATGATAAACGAGGGCGAAATAGATAAACTCTATCTCCTTGATATCGATACCGGTGACGACGTTATGATTGAGAACAGAGGAACAATTAATAAAACAATAGAGCTTGGATAAGCACCAAAAAGAGCTGTCAGAAATGACAGCTCTTTTAACATTCATCTTCATTTATTATGTGATTGTTTTTTGTTTGTTCGGTTTTGTACTCGGTGGGGGTACAGTCCATTATGCGTTTGAATACGTTGTTGAAGGTTCTTATAGTGTCATATCCGCACAATACCGATATTTCCGTAAAAGTCTTTCCGCCCCTTCTGATAAGCTCGGTAGCCTTGCTTATTCGCACGCGGTCAATGTATTCCTTGTAGCTCATTCCGCTGTATTTGCTGAAGAGAAGGGAAACGTAGCTGTCGGAATAATTTATTTTCTCAGCCAAAGTCTGAAGAGTTATTGCGTGAGCGTAATTTTTGTCTATGTAGTCGAGGATGACCTGAAGA
>JAFTLM010000007.1 GCA_017455945.1 Clostridia bacterium
CTGCCGCGTCAAACGCTTTGGATACAACGTAGAAATATCTGTCATATACAAATCCACGGTAAAGATCGCGAAGCTCGTCGGTAATGTCTGCGTAAGCGGGATTATCCTTGCCTGTTATATTGCAAAGCCAGGTCCAGGCACAAGCATATGTATAAA
The DNA here is from genome assembly GCA_017455945.1 of Clostridia bacterium. Taxonomy (GTDB): domain Bacteria; phylum Bacillota; class Clostridia; order Oscillospirales; family CAG-272; genus RGIG8775. The sequence continues at coordinate 157 of JAFTLM010000007.1, forward strand.
AGTTTGCCGATTTGGTGTGGTTTACAGCAAGTGCGTTGTCAAGCATCGAAACGTCCATAGGAAGCTCGTTATCGGATGTATATCCTATTATTCTTGCATTGTTCACTTCGGGGGTGAGCTTATCCTTGACGTATGTATTGGCATACGTAACAAAATCCGGGTCAAACACGGGCATAGTATTGTTTTCTGTAAATACCGTGCTTCCGTCTCCGTCACCTCTTACAGCCTTTACAGAACCGTAAGAAGACATAACGCTGAAGTGAGACATATACGAGAGTCCGTCTGCTATATTCTTGATTTCTGGTCTGGGTGTGAAGGTACTGTTAAAGTTAAGCTCATCTCTTACCTGATTGGTAGTAACAAGTGCCCAGTTTTCATACGTTCCGTACTTCTTAAGTGCATTCTCTTTCTGGAGCTTTGAACCGTTAAGCGAGTAGTCGATATGGCTCAAGCCGATATTGATGTAGGGATATCCAAGAGGGTCTACCATCCACCATCTGCCGTCTATCTTTGTAGTATAGAAGTATCCTGTAGCCTTCTGCTTAAGGCTTTCTATCATAACACCGCCGTACTTATCAAGCTTAGCGTCTTTAAACTCATTGCCTACGTATTCGTCAAGATCGGTAATTGCTGTAAAGGGTCTTGACTTATAGAGCTTTTTGCTCGAATTGTAATTACCGGAATTACCTGAAGCGTAATTTGACTTTATGTACTGAGACTGATCGGGGCTAAGCATTTCTGCTTTGTCGTTTACAGCAGGCAAATTCTGATATCTTGCCTCCCACTGGTCGTACATCTTTTGAGCCCATTTCCAAATAGACTCATTTGCCGCTTCGTCGTCCACAAGCTTCTCAAAATAATTCTTGGTGGGCTTTTCATCAAAAACATAAACAATAGGTCTGTTATCGCCTTCAAAGAGAATTCTTGTCTGGCCGTCTCCCGTCTGGAAAGTGGGAACGATCTTTATGGAAAAAGTTTTATTGCCTTGAGCAAGTGCCATTTCTATATACTTGGACATTTCAAGAGGCGCGCCTGTTCCGCCGAATGTTACATCCTCTGCTATAAGAAGTCCATCGGGAACGGTATTATAGGTTACGGTATCGGCACTCCAGTCAGAATCTATCCAATAGATATCAAAGGTTCTGTCGGTGCCCATATTAGTATAATTGCCTGCAAATCTTGTATACTGCACTGCTCCGGGAATAAGTGCCGATATATCAAACTTTATCAAACCTTCTCTGTACACCTGCGGAGCGGTAGCGTGGTGCTTAATATCAATATATTTGCCTTCAGCAAGTTTCTGCGGCTCGTTTGCATACTGACCGCCGCGAACAAAAGCAGCTTCTATTGCCACTGCTTTATCTCTGGTGCCCATAGTGGCAGCAGCACTTATGTCTTTAACCACAAAATTATCTATCCACATTTTGGCGCCTCTGGCAACATCCATAAATCTGAAGCAGTTATATGCGTTCTTTGGCTGAGCATATCCTACTTCAACCCACATGGAGTCATCAAGATAGATTGTTGCCTTTTTGCTTTCGCTGTTTATAACGTATTTAACCTTATAAACCTTTCCAAGCTCAAGCTGAACAGCTGATGCCTTAAGGTTAAAGTGGAACAGCTTTCCGTCCATATCCATCTTAAGAGGATAGAAACTTGAATCACCGCCAAGAACACCGTCGTCGTCGGTAATAAATGTAAACACAGAGGTATTGTCCTTGTTCACAAAGCTTTCAAAGCACATCTCAAACTCAATGCTATAAGTTTTGAGATCAAATATTCCGCACTCATCGCTGAATGCGAGGGGAGTTTCGTTATAGCTCCATTTACCGTCTACAATATCGCCGCCGTTAAGTCTTTCGTTAGGCGTGGAACCATCGATAGTGGCAAAATAATCTGCCACGGTAAGATCTGTATCAAAATCAAGTGAAAGAACCTCGACTTCAGCCGCCGGATTAACAACTTCCGGAACATCCGGAACAACCACGTTTGTTTCGGGAACGTCGGGTTCGGGCTCCTCGGTGTCGGGTGCATCCGTTTCGGGTACATCCGTATTGGGAGTATCGGTTTCCGGCACGTCTGTCACAACCGGGTCTGTATCCTTGGGTTCGGTATTTCCGTTACAAGCAGCAAACACAGAAAGTACAGTAATTATTGCAAGAAACAGAGCTAAAATTTTAGAATGTTTTTTCATAAAAGCCTCCTCATTTATTTATGTTATATAAATTATAACAAATTCCAAAAAATATGTCAATGACTTATATTACGAATTTTATAACTTTTTTTCAGATGTTTAAGATAGAAAGATTTTATTTTGTTCATATTGAACAAAAAGGAGATGGTTCAATTGTGAACCATCTCCAATGATTTATTTTGCGTTTTTATTTGCAAAATAGTCTATGATATTATAGACGTTCTTATTAAGTATTGTCATACGGTCGGTAAGCTCTGTATAAAGAGTAAAGTCACTTCTATAGATACCCTTATTGGAGTCAACACTCGACGCGTCGCCCGTACCGCTATTGGGGTCGTTATCCATATACTGGAACCACTCCCATCCAACGCAGTTGGGGCTTTCAAGCAATCTGATTACAAAAGTTTCATAGAAGTCCGCACGGTCGGTCTGTGTTGCCACAAAACGTCCTGCACCTGATGTATTTCCAAGTCCGGAGTCACCCGCTTTGGTATAAAACTCGGTTATAATAAACGGCATATCTCCGTTTTTAGAAATTCCGTAAAGTGCATTTGTATTGGGTTCCCAGTCTCCGTACCAGTTCATAGTCATACAGTCAAGATACTGTGCGGCAAAGCGCAATACCCATTCGGATGCATTGGCTTTGGTAAGGAATCTGCATCCCAAATACATATGATCGGAATCATACTTCTTTACAGCCGCGGAAACAACATAGAAATATCTATCCCATACAAATCCACGGTAAAGATCACGAAGTTCGTCGGTAATATCGTCTTTGGTGGGGGCTTCTTTTCCTGTTATGTTGCAAAACCATGTCCAAGTGCAAGCATACGTGTACCAGTTAGCGTCATTTGTATGGTTTACAGTCATTGCACGATCAAGCATATCTTCATTCATAGGAAGCTCGTTATCAGACATATAACCGATAAGTCTATCATTGCCTTGATATATTATATTTGCCTTCGCCCAACTGTCTGCATAGGTAACAAAATCGGGATCAAATACGGGCATGGTATTATTTTCGGTAAATATAGTACTTCCGTTACCGTCACCGAGTATTCCCTTCAAGTTACCGTAACCACCCATAGCGCTCTTTTGTACTGCAAAGGGCATTCCGCCGTCAAGGTCGATTATGTTTGACACAGGACGGAAAGTGTTATTAAAGTAAAGCTCTTCTGTTACCTGCTTTGTTGTTTCAAGAGCCCAGTTGTCGTAATCACCGTAAATCTTGATGGCATTTTCTTTCTGAAGCTTAGAACCAAGCTGAGAGTAGTGGATATCACTAAGACCGATAGCAATATATGGATAGCCAAGGGGGTCTATCATCCACCATCTGCCGTCTATCTTGGTTGTATAGAAGTATCCGGTAGCTTTCTGCTTGAGGGAATCGATCATAGCTCCGCCGTACTTATCAAGCTTGGCGTTCTTGAATTCCTTACCTACGTACTCATCAAAGTCTGTAATTGCCTCAAAGGGGCGTGACTTATGAGCGGTCTTGTTCTTCTCGTATTGAGTGGACTGCCCCGACATATAGTTGGTTTTGGTATACTGGCTTTCATCTCTTCCCAGAAGAACAGCATCTTTATTGGCTGCTGGAAGGTTCTGGTATCTTGCGTACCACTCGTCATACATCTTTTGAGCGTAATCCCAAATCTCCTGATTTTTAACCTCATCATAAGCAAGCTTTGTGAAATATCCGTTCTCGGGAAATTCATCATAAACTGTAATTACAGGTTTATGATCTCTTGTATAATGAATTCTTGTCTGACCGTCTGTCGGCTGATTTACAGGAGATATTTTCAATGAGAAATATTCATCTCCGTCACCAAGTGCTTCCTTGATAAAGGGGGCAAAATCCAAGGAAATTCCAACCTCGTTAAGCTTTAGATTTTCAAATATTTTCTCGCCTGTAGGCATATTGTTATATGTCAGAGTATCACTTGTCCAATCGGAATCAACCCAATAGATATCAAACAGACTTGCAGCATTAACCTGTGCAACGCCTATGTAAAGAGAAGCAACTTTTACCTCATCACGCTTAAGCTTGGAAATATCAAATTTCAAGAAGCCATGGCGATCATACGACGCATCGCTGGACTTTTTCAAATCAATATAAATACCTTCAGCAAGCTTCTGGGGCTCGTTTGCGTACTTACCACCGCGTACATACGCACCGTCAACCGCCCTGGCAAGTCTATCTGTACTCGCCTCATTAGCCGCACCGATATCCGTTACAACAATGTTGTCAATCCACATATCGGCACCTTTATTGTTATCCATAAATCTGAAGCTCTGATAATTTCTGAGGTCTTGTCTATAAGTAGGCGATACAATAAATGTGCCGTCTATATAAACAGATGCCTTGTTATTGATATTATCCACTTCAAGCTTATAATGATGAACTTTTCCAAGCTCAAACTGAACCGACATGGTCTTCGCACTGTTATGATACACTGCACCGCTCATATCCATTTTAAACGGAACATAAAAGCTCGATTCGCCGTTAAGGACACCGTCATCATCTGTAATAAGAGAGAATACGGATGAACTGTCTTTATTCACAAAGCTATTAAAGCAAATATCAAATTCGATACTGTAGTTATCAAGAGAATAGATTCCCAAACCGTCCTTAATGGCAAAGGCTTTTCCGGAATAAACCCACTTTCCGTCTACAATATCTCCACCGTTAAGCGCTTTATTAAGCTCTATTCCCTCGGTTGCGGCAATATAATCCGCAAATGAAAGATCAGTTTCAAAATCAAGTTTCAAAACGTCATACGTAGGTTCGGGTTCAACTACCACGGGAACCGTTTCGGGAGGATCGGTTTCCGCAGGCTCAGTATCGGTTGGCTCCGTATCGGTGGGGTCTGTTACTGCAGGCGGGGTATCCGACACATCGGCATCCACCGTATCAGATTTGTCGGTTGGCTGTTTGGTACTGTCGCCGCCACAAGCAGCAAAGCAAGCAAGCACAGTAACCACAGCTAAAAACAACGCCATCGTTCTTAAAAACTTTTTCATAAGATACCTTCTTTCACAAATATTTCAAAAAATATACCTTTCGGCTACTACTTTATTATACCAAATACACAAAACGCTGTCAATATCTTTTATCCAGCAAAATATGACTTTTTTTAAGATTTTTTCGATTTCGGACAAAAAAATCGGTCACACTTAAAGGTGTGACCGATTGAAACAAACAATTAATCAGCTGAGATAAATAACAAGAGTATCCCCATTAGCAATCTCGTTATAAGAATCTATATTTCCGTCAATAGGCTCGGCATCTCCAACGCCCTTGGGAGCAGATGCTTTTTTGCAGAGCCAAAGCTGTGTAATGTCAGCCTCAAGAGTTCCGATCTTTACAAGCTTTCCGTTATTGTCGAACTCGATTTCAACATTCTCTTCCATATACATATACGAATCAATAACAGCCAACACGGAATCATATGTGAAATTAGCGTTCTCCGAATCGGGATCAGCATCGAACTCATAACCATCAATGGAATATGTGTCGTCAGCATCTTCGGAAGCTCTTATATGGATATTAACAGTATAGGACTTTGCTTCTTTAACATCTTCGATAACAGGATCTTTTGCAGCGTCATCAGCCGCAGGCGCCTTCTGATCGTCAGAACCGCCGCACGCCGCAAACATAGCTACAATCATCAACACAGCAACAAGCAAACTAAGTATTTTTTTCATTATTTTACCCTCCGTTTTTATAATTTGCTATGAGTTGATTATACACCATATTTTCCTGTTTGTCAAGAAATTTGTAATTTTTCTTATAAAATTTGTTTCATTTACATAAAAAGGAAACACACAAGGCTGAAAAAGAGAAGATAACTGCTCCAAATGCCACCCAAAATTAAAGAAATTGTCGATATTCGCGAAACCTTGTAAAAATTTACAACAGCAACAACAAAAAACACGCATTGCAACACTGCACAGATAAAGGATATAAAAAACAAATGACAGGAAAAGAAAAAGGCGTGGTGCAGATATGCAAGCGTCACCCCTATGACAAAATAAAAACCGCCGCGATATTTATCCACCTCGGAAGCAGGGCATTTTTCGCCCAGAGCCGCACCAAGCGATATTCCAAGCAAAGCGAAAGACAAAAAATCCAACAAACCGTAAAGCCACAGCGGAAGTGTGGGAACTCTTGAAGAGACAAAATGCAAAGTGTACACAGGAGAGCCTACAGAACACCATACGACAATGTTTATAAAAAGCAGCAATATAGCCACAAACATTACGCTGACTATATTCAAGCGGCGAAGCTCATATTTTAAATTTTTCAAAAAATCACCTCACAAAATTATATGAGGTGATTTTTTATTTATTCCATCTCGGGATCTTGGATTTTTTCCTCTTCTTCACGTTTTGAATAGCCTTCTTCGGAATGCAATGCACAGCCTTTATTGAACTGTGTTTTACCGCCGGAAACGCCGCAAAACTCATTTCGCCTCAAAACCCCTGAAAAATACGCACTTCCGTCTGTTGTTATAGGCACGTTATCAGGCAAGTCTCTGCAAACATATTGTGCGTCGCTTACCAAAATCTGCATTGGAAAGCTACGCTTGACCTGCACAAGTCCCACATTAACTATACCCTCATAGTCACAATCCTTACAGGCTATTCCCTCTCCGTCAACGTCGTATTCCACGATTTTATGGCAGTCGCAGTAACTCTGCGGCTCGGTTCCTTTTACAAAATAACCAACCTCGGCACGGTTAAGTCTTGGATCCAGATAGCAGGCATTGGACATAAGTTTACCCGAATCCTTACAATAGGTTACTTTAATTACGTTATCGTCCCGTGCAAAATATTTTCTGCCCGTTTCGGGTATAAAATATTTTTTGTGAAGTTCTGTCATAATATCATTCCAGACTTCAAGATAGGCATTTTTTTGCACTTTACTTATAGGTTTTGGGTATTCGTATCCGTACCATATTCCCCCAAGACAATAAGGTGTATAGGCTACAAACCATTTATCACAGTCATTCTGTGTGGTTCCTGTCTTTCCCGCGACCTCTACAATGTTATCAAGCGTTATGGCTTTAGCCGTTCCCGTAGTTATTACGTTTTGAAGCATTTTAGTCATAATATAAGAATTTGATTTACTTATAGCATAGCTGTGTTCTTCCGTATTATCAAGCAGCAATCTGCCCTTTGAATCTGTAACTGTATAATATGAGCGTGATTTACTCGTCTGTCCTCCGTTTGGAAACATAGAGTACGCCGAAGTAAGCTCGCGGAGTGTTACGCCATAGTTCATCTGCCCCAAGCCAAGTGCGGCGGGAGCTTTATCTGTAATATACCCCGACTCGTTCCGCTCTCCTTCTATCAAGCTTTTCATTGCCAATTTGTTTTTAACAAAATCAAAGGATTTTTCTGTTCCAAGCTGATTGAGAATTTTCAAAGACACGGTATTAAGAGAATTTTTCAACGCATAATTTACGTTTGTAAGACCGCTGTAAACCATAGTTGCATTTTGCGGCCAAAGCTTATATCCCGTAGCCGTTTTGCTGAATTTAAGCGGCACGTCATCATACACCGTGGCATAATTTATAAGTCTGTTTTCAAGTGCCGGGGCATATACCGACAGTGGTTTTATGGTGGATCCCGACGGACGTTTTGAATCCGTAGCAAAGCTTTGTATTCGATTTCCTTCTTTCTTCCCTATTGCTCCCACAACGCCCAAAACGTCTCCGTTATGGGGATTTATGACTATCATAGCCGACTCTGCAAGTGCCTCTCCGCCGTATTTAAAATTTGATGTGTTTTCATAATATTTTTCCATAACGCCTTGAACCTTGGGATCCATCGCAGTAACTATACGCAATCCGCCGTTATAAACCATTTTTGATGCAGTTTCGGAAGAATATCCGTAGGTTTTGACAAGATCGGCTATAACATCGTCTACCACCATATCCACATACCAGGAATTTGTAATATCGGATATGGCTTTTTGATTGACATTCAAATTCAAATCACTGTCATATGCTTCGGCATATTGAATTTCGCCAATAAGCCCCTGGGCAAGCATTTCGTCGAGTATAAGATTGCGGCGTTCTTTATTGTTTTCGGGATTTTTTATAGGATTATAATAGGTGGGACTGTTGGTTATTGCCGCAATAGTTGCACACTCGGCTAGCGTCAGATCTTCAACCTTTTTGGAAAAATATACGTTTGCCGCGGCGCCTACACCGTAACATCCTTGTGAGAGGTTAATAACGTTAAGATAATTTTCCATTATCTCTTCCTTGCTCATTTTTCTTTCAAGGTCGTAAGCCCACAGTATTTCCTGAATCTTTCTTTTTACGGTAATTTCGTTTTTACCGCTGACATTTTTTACAAGTTGCTGGGTTATTGTAGAAGCCCCGAATCTTTTATCAAAACCAAACAAATAGTTAGCTGCCGCCCCTAAAGTTCTGTAAATATCCACTCCGTTATGTTCAAAAAAACGTTTATCCTCAATCGCCACAAACGCATTTACAAGCTCGGGAGGCATTTGTTCGTATTCACAGTAAAGAATATTTTTACTTGCTTTCAGCGTTTCATCAAGTTCTATTTCTTCACCTGCCGCGGATAGATAATAAAAACGTGTGGTTGAATCAACTATTTCAGTACCGAACATTGACATATCAACTTCGGTCTCGTAATTAAAATAAATATACAAACAACCAGCCGCCACCAAAGTTATAACGGTTATAAAAAACACAGAAGCTATTTTAAGCCAAACAGACTTTCTTTTCTTCTCCAATTTGCTCTTACTCCTTTCACATTGAAAGTTTTACGAAAATAGTATTTACCGACTATGGCAAACCAAAACAAAAAAGGAGATAAAGTTTTTACCTTTATCCCCTTAATCTGTTATTTAAAAACCACGTTTTCATCGCCCAAAAGGACTTTTAATTCTTTTATCAAGAATTCACTTACGGCGACTCTTCCGCTGAAGCGGCTGTAGCTTTTGGTGTCGTTGGCAAAAAACATCGCTTCGGTTCCGCCTTCAAATATTTCCAACAGATTCTGCGCCTTTTTGCTTTTTTCGCATTCTATTGTCGGCAGTCTTAAAAACAGACGTTTGGATTTTGCCGCCTGAACAGGTTCGGTTTTATCCACCACCTTTTCTTTTGGAACGTATTTTGAATTTTCAATCAATTCGACAGCACCCGACACCATAATCTTGACATCTTCATCTCTTGAAGAAACATTACCATTAAACGTAACGCAGTTATCAAGCCGCAACACATGAGAAATTTTCTCATACACCTTTGGAAACACGATACATTCTATAGAACCGGTAGTATCTTCAAGTGTTACAAACGCCATTCTGTCTCCGTTTTTTGTGCTTTTTGATACAACATCACTGATGATTCCACACAAAGTAACACGTGTACCGTCGGATGGCAAATCTTCAGACTCGGAATCTGTCAACATATAAATTGCAGTATGGCTTACGTCGGAAATATTTTTTGAATATCCGTCAAGTATATGTCCGGAAAAATACATTCCCGAAACCTCTTTTTCAAAGTTGAGAAGTTCTCTGGGAGAAAACTCGGGCACGTCGGGATATTCATATTTAAGAACAGCGGAGACACCCGACGCTGTAGAAAACATATCGAGCTGACCTTCAAGGTTGCTTCTTCCCTGTAGGTTCGCACCGTCAACTATTTTTTCATACACCGCCATTATACGCCGTCTGGCAATTCCCAGACTGTCGAAAGCACCTGCCTTTATCAGCGTTTCTGCCTGACGCTTGTTAAGGTCTCTGCTACCCATTCGTTCCACAAAATCATCAAACGAACTGTAACATCTCGACCGTCTTTCTATTATAATTTGCCGAGCAAAAAATTGCCCTATATTTTTGAGTGCAGCCAAGCCAAATCTTATATTGTTTCCGTCCACGTGAAAATAAACGTCACTTCCGTTAATATCGGGAGGCAACACCTTGATTCCCATTTTTCCGCACTCTGCAATATATTCGCTTACTTTACCTATATTTTCGAGAACAGAGGTCAACAAAGCCGACATATATTCTCGCGGATAATGAACTTTCAAATAAGCAATTCTGTACGAAACTATGGAATATGCCGCCGCATGGCTTTTGTTAAAAGCATACTTGGCAAAATCCGCCATATCTTCAAAAAGCGCTATCGCAACGTCTTCCTCCACGCCGAGTTTTTTTGCTCCCTCAACAAAGCCTTCTCGCTCTGCCTCGATTTCGTCAGCGTGCTTTTTAGCCATTGCACGTCTGACCACGTCGGCGTGTCCGAAGGTATATCCGGCAATGTTTCTGAAAATTTCCATCACCTGTTCCTGATACACGATACAACCGTAAGTTGATTTAAGTATTGGTTCAAGCAAAGGTGTGGGATAGACAATATTATCCTTATTATTCTTGTTTTCGATATACTTTGGAATCGAATCCATTGGCCCTGGGCGGTAAAGAGATATTGCGGCTATGATATCTTCAAGGCAATCGGGTTTAAGCTCGGTCAACATCTGACGCATTCCGCCTGATTCAAGCTGAAAAACTCCGGACGTATTGCCTGCGGCAATAGTCTCAAACGTCTTTTTATCGTCAAGCGGGATTTTTTCTATATCAAAATCCGGAATCCGTTCCCTGACCTGCATTTCGGCATCTTGAATAACCGTCAGATTGCGAAGTGCCAAAAAGTCGAA
>JAFTLM010000126.1 GCA_017455945.1 Clostridia bacterium
TAAAGAAGCTGTCTGCGTTTTTGAATTTCGCTTACGAATATTCGCTTGATATGCTCAATTTTATCAACACAGACACTAAGGCTGCAGAGTATTACGGACCTGCTTTTTCCTCTGATCTGGAGCTCTGGAAAAAATTGCGTGAAATGATAAAAAATCCGAATTACGAAGAAATAAGAACCGCTATTCGTTCTCACACAAAGGAAAAACTCAAAGATCTCAGAGGAGACGCCTACGCTACCTTCAGAGAACGTAAAGCTCTCAGAAAAACCGTCTACGACGATTTTGACAAAATATCCGACAGATATTTCTTCTACACCGTTGACGAAATAAAATCCTCCTTAACAGACAACTCCAATATCTGTGCACTTTTGTACGAGTTGCTCTCCGACTTTAACAAACGGCTAATGAGCGAAAAGGCAAGCCGCGGAATATGCAACTTCAACGATATCAGAAGATTTGTGCTTGATATTCTCTGCAACAAGGACGGTTCTCCTACCGAGGTAGCTTTGGAATACAGGGATAAGTTTGACTATATTTACATTGACGAATACCAGGACGTGGACCCTGTACAGGACGCCATATTTGAAATCATATCAAGGCCCAATAACCGCTTTATGGTCGGAGACATAAAGCAAAGTATTTACGGTTTCAGAAACGCTGATCCGTCAATATTTGCGGGATATAAGAACTCAATGCCCGAATTCAAGACAAAAGAATCAGACTGCTATTCCCTCTTTATGTCCGACAACTTCAGGTGCGACAGACACGTTGTTGATTTTTCCAACGCCGTATCCTCTTTCCTTTTCTCACACCGTGCGGAAAGCATAGGATACTCGCACAAAGATGATCTTATTTACGCCAAAAAGCTACCCAATCCGGATAATCAACCGGTTCCTGCGGTCGTTGCAATCACCGGAATACTACCACAGAATGTAAATTTAAACACCTTGACAGATGACGAAAAAAATCAGCAAAAAAGATCCTCGGAAAGATATATTGCCCGGGAAATCAAACGTTTGGTTGACACAGAATACCTCAATGACATAAAAAAAGACGGCAAAATTGAAAAGCGAAAGATAAAATACAGCGATATAACCATACTTTCACGTCAAAAGAAACGCTTTCCTATACTTATTGAAGAACTTAAAAAGTTGGGAATTCCGACCGAATGTGAAAAGGACTGCGATTTCTTTGAAAACCCAGACGTTTTGTTGGTGCTTTCGCTGCTTTCTGCCATTGACAATCCGCAAAAGGATATTTCACTGGCGGGAGTTTTGCGTTCTCCCTTCTTCGGATTTTCGCTTGAGGACATTATGACTGTAAGAGCGGCATCGGCTCCCGTATTCTCTCTTTACGATGCTCTTAAGGCTTACTCCGAAAACGACTCCCAACTTGGCAGGGCTTGCAAAAACTTCGAAGCACAGCTTCAATATTGGAGAAACGCCGCCGCGGCGATGCCTTGCGATAAGCTTATAAAGAAGCTTTATCACGAAATGTCGATACTTTCCTACGGCAAATCAAGAAAAAATCTTTTACGGCTGTATGAATATGCCATCAAGTTTGAATCAAACGGATTCAAGGGGCTTTACGGTTTTATAAAGTACGTAAACGATCTTATAGAATGCAAGGTCAAGCTTCCCGATTCCTCCGACAACGACACCTCCGATTGCGTAAAAATTATGACTATACACCACTCCAAGGGATTGGAATTTCCGGTGTGCTTCATATATGAAACCGAAAAAGGCTTCAGCAACAGGTCAATGAATGAGGATATTCAATTTGAGCCCGGTCTCGGCATTGGTTTTACGCCTCGTGACAACAGCGGTTTTGCAAAATTCGAGACTCCTATATGGCGTTCTATAAGCGACACACGAAAAATTCTTGAAAGAGAAGAAGAAATGCGTTTGTTATACGTTGCTATGACACGTGCAAAAGAACGTTTGTATTTGGTTTCCAACCTTACAAATCCCGACTCAAAAGAGCTTTCAAAAACCATATGTAAATATGACACGGAATATGCGATATTAAGGGCTAACTCTTACATTGATTGGGTTTTGACGGCACTTTCGCATTCACCGAAAAACGATTTTTACACTTTGACGAATATCGAATTCGGAAACGATGAACAAAAGTCATCCGACGCTTCCGATTCTCCTGTTTTGGAGACCGTACAGCCGGAAAATTCGGAAACAGAGGCGTCCGATTCTTCCGGTTCGGAGACCGTCCAACCGCAAAACCGGGAAAAAGACGTTTCTTCCCTTGTTGAGATGTTTGAAAACCGCTTCAACCACGAATACCCATACGAACATATTTCAAAGCTTCCCGCAAAGCTGGCGGTTTCGTCGCTTTCGCCGCGAGTTCTCGACAGTTATGACACGTCTGCGGCAAGCCAAAGCGATTTAGACGGTGATTTTGATGAATTGTTTGAAAAAGAATTCACCGTTCCCCAAACGCTTGGAAAGACCGATCAAAATTCAGGTGCCGAATTGGGAACCGCAACTCACGCGTTTTTGCAGTTCTGCGATTTTGATAAAGTAGTGTCAAACGGCGTAGAAGCAGAAATTAAGCGTTTAAAAGACAATCGGTTTATTCCTGATAATTATGCGGATATGATAAAAGTCGAATGGCTTAACACATTCTTCGGCGGAGAATTCTTCCAAAAAATACGCTCTGCCAAAGAAGTATGGCGTGAAGAAAGATTCAATCTTTTCTTACCCGCAATCGATTTTACCGATAACAAAACAGGTCCTTTAAAAGACGAGACGATTGCCGTACAGGGTGTTATAGACATATTCTTTGAAGATAAAGACGGCAAGATAATTCTTTGCGACTATAAAACCGACAAATTGACGCCCAAAGAACTGGAAAAGCCGTATTTGGCAGCAAGAGAATTAAACAAACGATACGCCAACCAGCTTTCCTATTATGCACGGGCTATAGAAGAAATTTTAGGACGTGCTCCGGATGAAACGCTTATCTATTCTTTGCCGCTCGGCAGAACCGTAAAAGTATATTTTGAGAGGTAAGATGTGTATGAAAAAAAGTTTGATTTGTTTGCTTTTGGCTTCTGCCGCGATTTTAGGCTCCTGTTCCACACAAAACAAGGATTCTTTAAAAGCACTTGGAGCAGGCGACATTATTGAAACTTTTCCGCCCATTGACGACACCTATACAAACGAGATGACAGAAATAAGAACAAAAGTTAAAGAACGTACAACTCGCCCCACCGAATTTGAGAGAAGTTCTTCTTATGAAGATCTGATTTTTTACGACACCTCGGACAAAGCCGAAGAGTTATTGGCGGCACTTCCCTCTCCGACCGTAGCCATAGCTGCGGAGGAGCTAACACAACGCGTCCAAGCACGTGATACAGAAACAGGCTCTTGGGAAGTAGCGGACGTAGAGAACGACAATCTTCCTTTTTCAAAGGCGATAAGGGTTAAAGTTACTGAGTTGCCCAAAACGCCCTACTCATTCCAGCTTTCCTGTGGAACAGAATGGCTAAAAAATTCTCTCGAGGACGGACACACCGTTTTGATAGAGTTATACGCAAGAGCTCTTTCGGGAAGCGGCAAATTGGGAGTTATTATAGAACAGGACGGTTCAAACGGAACTTACAACAAGTTGCTGAGTGCTGAATTAACGCTCAACAGCGAGTGGAAGAAATTTTATCTCCCGATACAATACGATGAAGGCTACCCGTCATTGAACTTCAGATTCGGATATATGGTTCAGGAGATTGAATTCGGCGGCTTTACGATATACGACTACGGAACTGAAGTGGGTATACGTGATTTCCCGATATCGCTGGGGGCTTCCGCACCCAGCCTTGCCAAAGATGCAGAATGGCGTAACGATGCTCTTGAACGTATAGAAGAAGTAAGAAAAGGTCCTATAAACGTAATCGTGGTTGACTGTTGGGGCACTCCCCTTCCTAACGTAAAAGTCGATATTGAAATGTACGAACACGAATTCGAATGGGGTATGGGTGTAAATCAGAATTTTTTACACAATACGAAAGCACAGGATGCGGTAGCCAAATATTTCAATTCGGCTGTTCTCGAAAATGAACTCAAGTGGACTTTGTATGAAACCGATCCCGAACGTCCAAAGAAAATCATTGAGTTACTCAACGAACTTGGAATCGGTATTGTAAGAGGTCACTGTCTTGTTTGGGACAGAAATCGTAGGACAAACGACACCTCGGTTCCTGCCGACCTGCCCGAATTATACGGAGACAGAGCGGCAATGACCGAACGGATACGCTCGCACATTGAGGAAATAATGACCGACATGGACGGGCTTATAACCGATTGGGACGTACTTAATGAGGCGTGCAACAACACGACTATGCAGGACATCTACGGCAGAGAGCTTATCAAAGAATGGTTTGATATGGCACTCGAATACGGCGGAGACACAAATCTTTACTACAACGATTTTATGATGAGCGGACAGCTTTTTGATCTGCTTGACACAATGAATGAAACAGGCGTTGTATACGACGGTATCGGTGTACAGTCTCATTACTCAAGTCCAAAAGATATGAACGAAATTTACGACTTTTACAAAAAACTGGCTTCATATGGAAAGGACTTGAAGGTAACAGAGTTTGATTTTGCCACAGGAGACGAGCTTTTGCAAGCCGAGTTTACCCGCGATTTAATGATTCTTACCTTCAGTATTGAAGAATTCAAGGGATTCTATCACTGGGGACTCAGCGGCGGCGACGGAAACCGATACGTATGTTTTGACAAAAACTACAACCCGCGCCCCGCACTGGAGCAGATTGAAGATCTCATCTACAACAAATGGATGACCCGCGAATCAACTCGTACCGACGGATACGGAACGGCTGAAGTTGAAGGTTTTTACGGCTCCTACAAAATAACCGCAACCGCCAGAGGCACAAAAAAGACAGTCTATGTAGACTGTCATAAAGGCGAAAATAATATTGTTTATATTGAAATACCGTAAAAAAACGAGAGGTTTGCCTCTCGTTTTTATTTCAAAAATCTCTTCTGCCTTCGAGGGCACGGAAGAGCGTTACTTCGTCTGCGTATTCAAGATCGGCACCGACGGGAATTCCGTAGGCAAGTCTTGTAACCTTTACTCCGAGCGGTTTGATGAGCCTTGAGAGGTACATTGCTGTAGCTTCGCCCTCAACCGTCGGGTTGGTTGCCACTATTACCTCTTGCACGCTTTCGTCAAGTCTTGAAATCAGCTCTTTTATCTTCAGTTTATCCGGTGTTATTCCGTTTACAGGAGATATTACGCCGTGAAGGACGTGATAAAGTCCTCTGTATTCCCTTACCTTTTCAAGCGACAGCACTGCTCTTGCGTCCTCCACAACGCAAATTACAGATCTGTCTCGGTCAAGGTCATTATAGACGTAACAAACATCTCTGTCGGTCAGATTCTGACATATAGGACAGAAATGTATATTGGTTTTGGCTTCCACTATCGCTCTGGCAAACTCTGCCGCTTCCTCATCGGAAAAATCCAAAAGAGAGTACGCCATTCTCATTGCGCTCTTTCTTCCGATTCCCGAAAGTCTGCCGAATTGTTCGGCAAGGTGAACCAAAGATTCTATTTCAGCCATATCAGAACATTCCCGGCATACCGAATCCGCCGGTTATTTTCGCCATTTCCGACTCGTTTGTGCTGTCAACTCGCTTTATAGCCTCGTTTACAGCGGCAACTATAATATCCTCCATAGTTTCAACATCATCGGGATCAACTATTTCGGGACTAATACTTACAGAGAGAATTTCTCTCTTTCCGTTGATTTTTACTTCGACCATACCGCCGCCTGCTTTAACCTCGTACTCTCTTGCATCAAGGTCTTCCTGAAGAGCAGCCATATCCTCCTGCATCTTTTGTGCCTGCTTCAGCATTGCGTTCATACTCTGGGGGCCGCCGCCCATTCCCTGAGGTAATCTTGCTTTCATCGTTATATTTCCTTTCTGTTAATTTTCAAAATTTTCAAGTATTGAATCAAGTGCTGATTCATCTTCATCGGGAAGGTCGTCCTTTTTTTCTTCAAACGACAGTTGTGCATCGGGAATATCTCGTTTGAGGCACACTGAAAGTGCCGCTCTGAGCGAATCCTTGACCCCGGCACCGTCTATCATCATAAGTGTAAACGAATCGGGGACGTATATCTTAATACTTCCGTCGCCCAACGCATAGGCTTTGGTCAATCTGAGATAAGATGCCGAGCGGCTATCGCTTTGGGAAACTCTGTCTATAACCTCAGCCCAGCACGAAAGTCCTCTGATCTTTTTAGGCTCCTGCTTGGGTTCTTCTTTTTGGGGAATGACAGTTTCCCGGGGCTTGGGTACAGGCTGTTCTGTAGGCTGTTCTGTAGGCTGTTCTGTAGACCGTTCTGCAGTTTGTTCGGCAATCGGCGTTTCTTTTTTAGCCGTAAAGCCGCCGCTCATTGCCCCAAGTGCCACCGTATCCTCAAGCTTTGAAAGTCTTGAAAGTATATTATCATTAGACGAATCAAGGGTATCGTCACACATTTTCACAAGTGTCAGCTCTGCGATTGTGCGTTTTACCGAGTTTGATTTTTGCATAGAAAAATAAGCGTTCTCTATCTGCTTGCAGTGGGCAAGTATAGTTTCACGCGAAAATCTTGCGCTTATTTCGGCAAGCCCTTTTATTTCGCTGTCGGTCAGGTCCAGATATTTTGCCGCATCCTTTGACGTTCTGTAAACCAACATATCTCTGTAAAAGGACATAAGATTCTGCCAAAACACCGAAATGTCCTTTGAAGAACGGACTATATTATCTATCTCTTCAAGTATTACGTCAAAGTTATTATCGGCTACTGCTCCCACTACCTTGGCAAGCACGGCTCTTCCGCTGAGTCCTACGATTTCGTTTACTGCATCCTCGTCGATAAGCGAATCACGTTTTCCGCCCGCACACAAATCAAGTATACTTATGGCGTCTCGCATACCGCCCTGAGCTATTTTGGCGATAAGCTGCAATGCACCGTGCTCTACGTTTATGTTTTCCTTTTCGGCGATATAAGCAAGTCGGTTTACCAACGTATCGATAGATATACGGCGGAATTCAAAACGCTGACATCTTGAAATTATGGTTGCGGGAAGCTTTTGCAACTCGGTAGTTGCAAGGATAAATATTACGTAAGACGGGGGCTCCTCCAGCGTTTTCAAAAGTGCATTAAAGGCACCGTCCGAAAGCATATGAACCTCGTCAACGATATATACTCTGTATTTCAAGGAGCTGGGGGGATAGGAAACCTCGTCTCTTATATCTCTGATATTATCCACACCGTTATTGGAAGCGGCGTCCATTTCGAGAATATCGGTAGTAGTTCCCTCGTCTATGGAACGGCAAGCCGCACACTCTCCGCACGGACTTCCGTTTTGCGGGTTCTCACAGTTTACTACCTTGGCAAGTATCTTTGCACAGGTGGTTTTTCCGGTACCTCTGGAACCGCAAAAGAGATATGCGTGATTAAACTTACCTATAGAGGCTTCATACTTCAAGATAGAAGTAATATGCTCCTGTCCGCACACGTCGTCAAAAGTATGCGGTCTCCATTTTCTGTAAAGTGCCTGGTGCATAAAAACCTCCTATCTTTAATAACACAAATCAAGCTACAAAATACGACCATACACCTCTAAATCGAATGTCACTCCCACGCGACATACGTGCTCTTCGCTCAAAACAGGCTGACTTGTGGCACATCGGGTACACTGCTTAATGCTGCTTGGTTCCCCACCTGACATGGTTCACAGCTCCCGATTGCACAAGACCCATTTATCAACACGAAAAAACACGCCACAGACCGCAGGTGCTTCACCCTCAAAAGAGGAATGCACCCCTGCATATAGCGGATTTCAGGTACAGGGCACCGCTAAGTCCCCGGCTGTATGGCCGTATTTCGCAGCTTGACCGTGCAATTCTGCTTATTACCGTATTATTATACCAAACTTTTATGATTTTTGCAATAGTTTTTGAAATTTTTTATTGACAATTAATTTTATTTTTTCATATACTCCTAATAAACCATAAGGAGGTATCCAATGAACAGAGATATTCCGCAATATTCAAACATCGGTTACACCGGCACAGGATATCTGGTAATCAGAGCCAGTGCGGCATCAAGTGCCATTCCGCTTGAGGGTGCCGTAGTAACGGTACGCGGCAACCAGCCTAATTTTTCGTCTGTAATAGTCAAGTTGACTACCGAGCGAAACGGGCTGACCCCCAAAATCTCCCTTGCGACGCCGCCAAGAGGCAACTCAACATCACCGGGAATAGAAAACCCCTTTGCCACTTATAACGTTGACGTACAGCTTGACGGTTTTTTTCCGACGAGTGCACAGCAGGTTCCGATTTTTGACGGTATAACGTCGATTCAGCCTATAAATCTCATTCCGTTGCCCAAAAACGGCTACACCGACAGGTTTGCTCCGTATGATGAAAAAGTCACCGACAGCGAACCGCCCAATCTTTAAGAAAGCGGGAGAATATTATGCCAACACTTCCATATATACCGGAATACATTACGGTACATCTCGGTCCACCCGACAGCGATGCCGAAAACGTTACCGTTCCTTTTCTGGACTACATATCGAATGTAGCTTCCAGTGAAATTTATCCTACCTGGCCCGAAAATGCTTTGCGAGCCAACATTTACGCTCAGATTTCTTATGCACTTAACCGTATTTACACCGAATATTACCGCTCGAGGGGTTACGATTTTGACATCACCAATTCCACCACCGTCGATCAATCCTTTGTAAACGGTCGCGATATTTTTGAGAACATAAGCCGATTGACCGGCGAACTGTTTGACGACTATATCAGGCGTCAGGGCAACATAGAACCGCTTTTCGCTCAATACTGCGACGGCATTGAGGTTACTTGCGAAGGACTTTCACAATGGGGCTCCGTCGCTCTTGCACAAAACGGAAGAACGCCGTACGAGATACTTACGAATTATTACGGAAACGACATTGACATCGTCAGGGGTGCTCCCGTAATGGGAATAACCGCTTCGCTTCCCGAAAATCCTTTGCGGCTCGGCTCGGCAGGAAGCGACGTAAGACAGATACAAGTGCGTTTAAACCGCATTTCCGACAACTATCCTTCCATTCCAAAAATAGCTTTAGCAGACGGAATTTTTTCCTACGACACCGAATCTGCTGTAAAGAGCTTCCAAGAAATATTCGGGCTGACCCCCGATGGGATAGTCGGTCCTGCCACCTGGTACAAAATTCAGATTATATTCAACAGCGTCAAAAAGCTTGCCGACCTGAATTCCGAGGGGATTACATCAGACGAAATTGCCGGAGTTACTTTTCCGTATCCCGAATTCGGAGACAGAGGGCTTGCGGTAAGAAATTTACAGTATTATCTGGATTATTTATCACGTTTTTACACCGCTATTCCGCCCGTAGCTATGGACGGAATATTCGGCGAGGGCACACGCTCCGCAGTCATTGCTTTGCAAAAGGAATTCGGACTTCCCGCAAATGGGGTTGTTGACGCAGACACTTGGAACACTATGTACGATGCTTATCTCGGAATTATCGAGCAATTTGAGGGCAAGCTTGGAGAAGGTGATATGATTCCGTTTCCGGGCGTAATAATAAGGCTTGGCAGCGAGTCTCCTGCCGTGGCACTCATACAAAGATATCTGAACACCATAGCCGACACCTACACAGAAATTCCGAAAATCAATCCAACCGGTTATTTCGGAACAATGACGCAAAACGCTGTAATTGCCTTTCAACGAACTTTTGGGTTACCCGACAACGGTATTATAGACGCTTCAACCTGGGACGAAATAATGAGCATCTACAGCGACCTTCAAGGAAGTACACGGCTGGGAGAGGGACAATACCCCGGTTACGAGGTCGGGGCGTGAAAGGAGATATTATGGCAAGAACTCATCCAAACGAAGAACAGGCGATACGAAATCTTCAGCGTTATCTTCGCCAACTGTCATACTTCAACGAGGACATTGAACAAATAGCGATAAACGGTATATGGAACGAAGAAACGCAAAACGCTTTACTGACCTTCCAACATTTAAACGGGCTATCGCCCACGGGAGTTGCAGATGAGCAAACCTGGAATCTGTTATTTTCCCAATACACCAACGCGTTAAGAGAAAATTCCGAGCCGTCAAAAGTTCCCTTTTTCCCACGTTTGCCCAAAGACGAAAGCATAGGGCTTGGAGACCGCGGATTTATCGTTGCGGTAATTCAATATATGCTTAACGAATTGTCAATATTATATGATGGTTTTGAAAACGTAGAAACGAACGGTCAGTTTGATGAAAACACTCAATCCGCTATAAGCGAATTTCAAAAAAGAAATTTATTTCCTCAAACATGAAGAGTTGACAAAACAACCTGGGACAGATTGGTGAAGGCTTTTGAGCTTTCGAAAGCTTCTCAATGAAAAATCAAGATTTTTTGAGAGAATATATAGCTAAATCGACATAATCGCCTATAATCGATTATGTCGATTATTTTTTGACCTTGTTTGACTTTGACTTTGTTTGACTTTAAGTTTATAATATAAGCACAAGGTCAAAGAAGGTCAAAGTCAATTTGACTATGAATAGATAAAAGGATGGTGAAGTAAAATGTTAGCAGATACCATAGCAAAATTGATTGAAGAAATGCTTGATGATGCGGGCGGTGCACTTGAGCTTCAGAGAAATGAAATGGCAAACCGTCTTGGGTGTGTTCCAAGTCAGATAAGCTACGTTATCACCTCTCGGTTCACTCCCGAAAAGGGATACATTATAGAATCCCGAAGAGGCGGAGGAGGCTGCATAAAAATAGTTCGCAAGCAAATGGGAAGCGACGAATATCTTATGCACTTTTTCTACGCAATCGGAGAGTCGATTTCCGAAAGAGAGGTTCTGGCGTATCTGAACAACCTTTTGGGCAACGAACTGATAGGTAAAAAAACTTACGAGTTGATTGCTGCGGCAACTTCAAACTCTGCTCTCTCCGACCTGTCACCCGGTGCCAGAGACATTGTAAGAGCAAAAATATTCAAACACACTATATTGGCTTTAATGAAATAATTATGAAAGGAAGTAACTGTTATGCTCTGTGAAAGATGCAAAAAAAATACCGCAACGGTATTCTACGAAGAAAACATAAACGGTCAGAAGCACTCCTGCTCACTTTGTTCCGAATGTGCCGCCGAAATAAATTCGGGTGACAACACTGTGGGGATCTTCCCTTTTTCGGGCTTTGGCGGGTTGCATGATCAGATTTTTGCCGGATTATTCGGATTTAACGACGCCCCGATAAAGAAGAGCAAAACCTGTTCCTTCTGCTCTGCGACCTTTTCCGACTTTCAAAAGAACGGAAAAACCGGATGTCCGAAATGCTATGAAACCTTTTCGGATGAGCTCAGGAGCACCATAAGATCCATACACGGCAACGTAAAACACGTAGGAAGATCCCCTGCGAAATTCAGAAAGAACCGCGAAAAAGAAGATAAGCTTAAAGTTCTCAGAAAACAACTCAAGGAGGCTGTATCCGACGAAAACTTTGAGCTTGCGGCATCATTAAGAGACCAAATCAAGGCAATAGAAAACGAGAAAAAGGAGGGGCAGGTATGACTTGGTACAATGACACAGGAAAAGAAAGTTCAACCGTTTTAAGCACCAGGATACGATTTGCGAGAAACTTAGCCGACTATCCCTTCGGTTCACGGCTTTCCGCAGAAAAAGCCAACGAGATAATAGAAAAATTGGCTCCCACGTTTGAAAACATAGGTTTTAAAAAAATAGATTTCACAAAAATATCAAAGCTTGAGGCACTCTCTTATCTGGAAAAACACTACGTCAGCCGTGAGTTTACCGAAAAAAAGACGCCGCACGCACTTATGCTCAACGAGCCTTGCGGTTATGCGGTAATGCTTTGCGAGGAAGATCATATCCGTATGCAATGTATTCTTCCGGGGCTTGCACTTGACGAGGCATATGCTTCTATCTGCAAGCTTGATGACACGCTGGATTCCTCTTTTGAAATAGCCTACAACGAAGAGCTGGGATATCTCACACACTGCCCCACCAATCTCGGCACGGGAATGAGGGCTTCTGTGATGATGTTCCTCCCTGCCCTTACAATGGGCGGTCAGATAAACGGATTATCGAATCAGTTATCCAAAATAGGACTTACCATGAGAGGCTTTTACGGCGAAGGCTCCTCTGCACAGGGAGCTATTTACCAGATTTCAAATCAAATAACCCTGGGTATAACCGAGGAAGATTCCATCAAAAAGCTTCAGGACATAGTAAAGCAGATAACCGAACAGGAAACAGAACTCAGAAAGCTTATAACGAGCGAAAAAAATCCGGAACTTATCGACAGAATTTCACGTGCCGAGGGTATATTGAGACACGCTTTTATGATTTCGTCAAGTGAATTCATTTCGGCTTTTTCGGACGTAAGGCTGGGCATAGACCTGGGCATTATTAGAAGCATTGACCTGAAAACTTTAGGTGAGCTTTTCATAGAAGTTATGCCCGCAACGCTGTCACTTTCGGCTGAAAATCCGCCCAAAACGCAAAAAGAACGTGATATTTTGCGTGCGGAACGAATAAAATCACGTCTATAATTCAAATACTCTAACAAAGAAAGGATGATGAAAATGCCATCCATCAGATTTACACAAAAGGCACAGAACGTTCTCAACCGTGCTCTGACATACGCACAGGAAATGGGGCACACATACATCGGCTCCGAACACATTCTTCTCGGACTTATCGGTGAGGAGGACTGTGTGGCGTCGAAAATACTGCTTGAAAAAGGAATATCATTTGACAAAATAAAATCGGCAGTGGAAAGCTTTGCGGGTATCGGTACTGTCAGCGACGTAAGCGCCGCTGATATGACACCGAGAACCAAACGCATTATCGAATCTTCGGCAAACGAAGCAATAAAACTCAGCCAGAGTTATATAGGCACCGAGCATATTCTTCTTGCTCTTATATCCGAAAGCGACTGTGTGGCACTTAAGCTTCTCAAAGAACTTGACGTTTCGCCAAGTGAACTCAAGTCGGATCTGCACAATTATCTCGGTGGAAACCGAAACAGTGCGTCGGCATCAAAAAAAGACGAGGCAAAAGCAAGCTCTTCCACACCTACTCTCTCTCAACACGGCAGAGATCTTACCGCATTGGCGAAAGAGGGCAAGATAGACCCCATTATCGGACGTGACGAGGAAACCGAGAGGGTTATACAGATACTTTCAAGACGTACAAAAAACAACCCCTGTCTTATAGGCGAACCGGGTGTTGGTAAAACCGCGGTGGTTGAAGGACTGGCGCAAAGAATAGTTGACGGCAACGTCCCCGAAACGCTGAAAGGCAAAAAAATTCTTACGCTTGACATTCCCGGAATGATTGCCGGTGCAAAATACCGCGGCGAGTTTGAGGAAAGAATGAAAAATGTTATGGATGAGGCAACCAAAAACCCCGACATAATACTTTTCATCGACGAAATCCACACGCTTGTGGGAGCAGGTGCGGCAGAAGGTGCGGTTGATGCGGCAAACATTTTAAAGCCTGCGTTGGCACGCGGAGAAATGCAGGTCATCGGAGCTACCACCATATCCGAATACAGAAAAAACATTGAAAAGGATGCCGCTCTTGAACGAAGGTTTCAATCGGTTATGGTAGGCGAACCCACCTCCGAAGAAGCGGTTCTTATTCTCAAGGGGCTGCGTGACAAGTACGAGGCACACCACAAGGTTAAGATAACCGACGGTGCTATAGAAGCAGCTGTAACGCTTTCGGTCAGGTATATTACCGACAGATTTTTACCCGACAAAGCGATAGATCTTATTGACGAGGCGGCGTCAAGGCTGAGAATATCGGCTCACACTTCCCCTCCCGATTTAAGAGAACTTGAAGAAAAGATACGTACACTGGGGCTGGAAAAAGATGAAGCCATCAACAACCAGGAATTTGAGGGGGCGGCAAAGATACGTGACGAAGAAAAGCGTTTGAAAGCCGAGCTTGAAAAAATCCGAGACGAGTGGCAGACTCTTTGCTCATCGCAAACCCTTGAAGTTGAAGACAGCCACATTGCCGACGTTGTAACGCAATGGACGGGTATTCCCGTAAGCCGATTGCTTGAAAGCGAAAGCGAAAAGCTTTTGAAGCTGGAGGAAGAACTAAAGGCGAGAATTATCGGACAGGACAGTGCGGTTGAAGCCGTAGCACGTGCTATCAGACGCGGCAGAATGGGGCTTAAAGACCCCAAGAGACCTATCGGATCATTCATTTTCCTCGGTCCTACGGGTGTTGGTAAAACCGAGCTGACAAAGGCTTTGGCAAACGTAATGTTCGGTGACGACAACGCTATGATAAGGCTTGATATGTCGGAATATATGGAAAAGCACAGCGTTTCCAAGCTCATAGGTTCCCCTCCCGGTTACGTAGGCTTCGAGGAAGGCGGACAGCTGACCGAAAAGATACGCCGCAAGCCTTACTCTGTCGTGCTTTTCGACGAGATAGAAAAGGCTCATCCCGACGTATTCAACATTATGCTCCAGGTTCTTGACGACGGTATTCTCACCGATTCTCAGGGCAGAAAGGTAGATTTCAAGAACACCGTTATCATTATGACCTCTAACGTGGGAGCTTCCTCGCTGTCTGCCACACGCTCGCTTGGATTCTCGGACGTTAAAGAGGACAACGACAAAAAAGCGGGAGACGCACGGGTGATGAACGCACTTAAATCTACGTTCAGACCCGAGTTTATCAACCGTATAGACGACATTATCATATTCAACAAGCTTGAAAAGAACGACATTGAGCAAATCGCTTCTCTTATGCTTTCCGAGGTTGCACGCCGCATTGCGGAGCTTGGCGTTGAGATTGAATTTGACAAGAGCGTTGTTGAATTTGTAAGCAAAGAGGGCTTTGACCCCGAATACGGTGCACGACCCTTGAGAAGAACCATAGTAAGAAAGGTTGAGGACGCGTTTTCAAGCGAAATGCTTGAGGGCAAAATAAAAGCGGGAACGGCTGTAAAGGCGGTTCTCGAAAACGAAACGATAACTTTCGTTACAAAATAAATTAAGGGGCTGTCACAGACAGCCCCTTAAATATAAAACTAAGCAATCCAATCCGGATCTAACAATACAAAAGCCAAAAATCGAATATCAGCCAAGCTTAAAAATTTCTTCTTACTACCCCAATTCTCCCCAATTATAAGCTCCGGGTTCAACCTTCGGATCTTCCACAATAAAAAGCAAAAAGCGCGTATCGGCTAAACTCAAAAGCTGCTCCTTATTGAGCGTAACACTTACACCGTCTATTCTTGTCTCACATTCAATCCCCATCTTTTTAAAATGTTCCGAAATTTCGCTATTCTTACGTGCGGTTGCGTTGTTTACATAATCGGTAAGTGCATTAATTGCTTCCGGCAGTTTTTCTCTTTCAGCATAATAATTTTCTTTGTGCCGGTCTTTGTATTTAGATGTCGGTGAAAAGTATTTTTCCGCATATTCGGTTGCATCTTCTACAATTTGGTTATAGGTACTAAGCCGCTTGTAATATTCCTCATCGAAACTCGGAGAAATATCTAACCACTCCAGGGCATACACGGTGACGTCAAATCTTTTTAACGGATCGCCTTCCCAATAATCCGCAAACCAATCGGGGACGTAAAAAACACCGTCAATTCTTTTTGAATACCACAAATCATCGAGCAAATTGGAAAGATTCGGTTCTTCCCACGGTTGATCCCTTTCCGGAATTTCATATATCGGAAGCGGTTCAAGCGAATCAAGGGTTTCGGCAGGCTCCGGCGGTTCGGTTTGCAAAATATTATCATCACCTTGTGTTTTCTCACCGCAAGAAGCCAATGAAAAAGAAAGCATTACGGCTACTATAAACAAAGATAAAATTACAATAGTTTTTTTCAAAACAATACACGCTCCTTTCACTTATTGAGCAACTTATCATAAAAAAGTATTATTTAATAAGTTATCGAAAAAACATAATTAATCACTAAGATAATAGGCAAATGAAAACAGTTCAAAACATTACTGTTAACATTAGAATATCACACTAATTGTTAATTTTCAACAGTTTTACATATATTTTTCCACATCATTCATACAATATTAACAAAAGGGACTGTCGCACAGACAGCCCCTTGTTTAAATTTTCACGCACCATCAACAAAATATGCTACCACGCTTCTCCCAGATTATAAGCTCCTAGTTCAGGCTTCACATCAAGCACCACAAAAAGTAAAAAGCGAGTATCGGCTAAACTTAAAAGTTGCTCCTTATTGAGCATAGCACTTACACCGTCTCTTGTTATCTGACATTCAATCCCCATCTTTTCAAAATGTTCCGCAATTTCGCTATTCTTACGTGTGGTTGCGTTGTTCACATAATCGTTAAGCGCATTAATTTCTTCCGGCAGTTTTTCTCTTTCAGCATAATAACTTTCTTTGTGCTGATCTTTGTATTTAGATGTCGGTGAAAAGTATTTTTCCGCATATTCGGTTGCATCTTCTAAAATTCGCTCATAAGCACTAAGCAACTTGTAATACCCCTTATCGGAACTTGCAGAAATATCTAACCACTCCACAGCACACACTGTGACCTCAAATCTTTTTAACGGATCGCCTTCCCAATAATCCGCAAACCAATCGGGGACGTAAAAAACATCTCCAATTCTTTTTGAATTCCACAGATTGTCGGTAAAATTGAGAAGAAACGGTTCTTTCCACGGTTGATATCTCTCCGGAAATTCATATACCGGAAGTGCCCCAAGCGGTTCAAGGGTTTCGGAAGGCTCCGGCGGTTCGGTTTGCAAAATATTATTATCTCCTTGTGTTTTCTCACCGCAAGAAGCCAATGAAAAAGAAAGTATTACGGCTACTATAAACAAAGATAAAATTACAATAGTTTTTTTCAAAACAATACACGCTCCTTTCACTTATTGAGCAA
>JAFTLM010000008.1 GCA_017455945.1 Clostridia bacterium
AGAAAAGCATAATCGAAACGAATCGGTAACCGGTTCCGATATCGGCGATTATGAGATCGAGGACGAAAGCGAAAATATCCTTGATGAAATGATACATACAGAGCAAATGGCTCTGCTCCGACGAGAGTTGGCGTTCATCAAAAGTGATTATCGCAACATTGTCGTTGCCTACTACATAGAGAACAAGAGCGTTCGTGATATAGCATTGTCGCTTTCTATTTCGATAAGCGCGGTTCAGCAAAGACTTCACCGTGCAAGAATCATATTGAAAGAAGGTATGAATATGGCAAGAGAATTTGGTGTAAGAAGCTATAAGCCGGAGGAGATTGATTTCAGCTGTAGCTGTGATTCCTTTGGAGAATTTGGCCAACCGTGGACAATTCTCAACCACAAAATCTACAAAAACATTTTCCTTGAAGCCTATGGTAATCCCTCCACCGCAGAGGAGTTGTCCCTCGAACTCGGGGTGGCACTTCCTTATATGGAGGACGAGTTAAGATATCTGGTAGAGCAGACAATGCTTGTTCGTAATGGAAACAAATATGAGACTGCTTTTCCCATCCTGAGTAGTCAGGCGCAGGAAAAAACATGGGCATACAATGACCGCATGATACCGCAGCTTACGAGGTTGTTTGCCAAGCTCATCGATGGATTTACTCAGGCCTGTGAAGCCCATGGCATCAGCTGTTTTGGAAAGTATCAAACGTACGAGGATGCTAAGTGGACGCTCTTGATGCGTGCATTTGATAGGCTCGCGTTCACTGCTTCTCCCGAGGGTTATTATAAAAAAGGCTACACCAAGCGTCCCAACGGAGGATATTGGGACATCGTAGGCTATCAAAAAGCGGACATTCCCGATATTCCCTGGGTAGGCCTTCACGGTTGCCTAAAGGAGCGGATGGATCAGCCCGCTGTGTATTTCCAACAATTCAAATACAAGCATGACGATATTTGGATGAAGACCCCCGAGTATCTGACTCACGACGAGGCATTGGCCCTGAAAGCGGTTGTCGAAGGAAAGTGGGAAGCATGTGAGGCATATTGGATGGATCGTCTGCTTTCATACGGCTATATCAAAAAGACCGAGACGGGATACGAACCTACCATCGTCGTGTTTGAACAGGGTGCAAAGGAAAGATATCTTGAATCGTTCACCGATGAAGAAAAAAAGTCGCTGATGGGTACGGCAACGGAAATCAAGAAAATGCTCCAAGAAGCCAAGGACTTCTCCCGTAAGATTATTGTGGAGGATCTTCCCGATAGCATTGCAAGCAATGAAAACTTGAGGTTTATTGCTTTTCAGGAGAACGGGGCCGATCGCCGCTATGTGCTGGAACAGGCTTTGAAAGATGGTTGGCCCATTTATGACGATAAGACCTCCCCTGTCATTGGTGCGTATATGTATCTGTAAATAATACCGCCGAGAGTAACCATTGGGCTACTCTCGGCGCTCTCTTTTTATTTTGCACAACCATCGTCGGTGGTGAGTAAGTGCGCACTAGCAGGAAAACCAAAAAGCCTCCCTTGTGTAAAGGGAGCCTCTGGCAGTAGTCGTTTGTTCAGTTAGTATTTCATTAGTAAAAACTGTCCTTTAGCATCCGAGGCTAATGAACGTCGGTTTTCTTTTTTAAAATTTTACTCGCTTAACCGAGAGTGTTTTCTTTGCAAACGGTTCTATGTCGAAAATTGCTCCCTGTGCTTCTATATTCCCTTGTGCCACGGTGTATCTTTTGGGCATTTTGGTTAAAAATCTGTAGAGAACGGTATCTTTATCGACACCGAGTATGCCGTCTTTGGGTCCTGTCATACCGAGGTCGGTGATATATCCGCTTCCCGCAGGCAACACACGCTCGTCGGCTGTCTGCACGTGGGTATGTGTGCCGAAAACGGCGGTTATGCGTCCGTCAAAATGATAACCCATAGCCAGCTTTTCAGAGGTTGCCTCGGCGTGGACGTCAAGAAGTGCTATGTCGTAATTCCCTTTCTCACGCACAAGTACCGTATCCACTGCATCAAAGGGCGAGGTCAGTGAATCCATAAACACTGTACCGAGGACGTTTATGCAGAGTATTTTAAACCCGTCGGCATTAACTATCGTATATCCGCTTCCGGGAGCGCCCGAGGGATAATTTACGGGGCGTATCACGTTTTCGGTGCTGTCGAGAAAGTCGTAAATATCTCTGCGCCCCCAAACGTGGTTTCCCGTAGTTATAACGTCAATTCCGCAATCCAGCAGAATTTTCGCCTCGTCAAGTCCAAGACCGAAAATATCGTTCACGTTCTCGCCGTTGGCAATTACAAAATCTATTTTATTATCTTTTCTGAAATTCCAAAGGTTATTCCTCAAAAATTCTACTGTTTCAAGTCCGACGATGTCGCCCAAAGCCAAAATTCTCATTATTACATTCCTTTCGTTTGATACCCTCTTATTTTATCACACATCTCATTTTTATTCAATAGATTTTGAAAAAGTTGCCCATAATTTATCCACAAAAGACAAAGAGCCAAACCTTGCGGTTCGGCTCTTTTGGGTATGAAACCAAAATCAAAGATTATAATATTTATCAAACTCTGCGGGATGAGGAATTTTAGACATTTCGCTGCACTCTGCACGCTTGGTTTTGATAAAGTTTTTAAGAAGCTCTTCGGGGAACACTCCGCCTGCTGTCAGGTAATCGTGGTCTGCCTCAAGAGCATCAAGAGCTTCGGGAAGAGATGTAGGAAGTCCTTTAAGCTTTGCCTTTTCCTCTTCGGGAAGGTGGAAGAGATTGAAGTCATAGGGCCCCCAGCCGTTTGCGTGAGGATCTATCTTATTCTTGATACCGTCAAGACCTGCCATAAGAATTGCCGCATAGCAGAAATAGGGATTGCAGGTAGCATCGGGGTTGCGGAGCTCAAAGCGACGCTTCTCGGGGCTCTTTGCGTATGCGGGGATTCTGATTACCGCACTTCTGTTTGAGGTTGCGTAGCCAACGGTTACGGGAGCCTCAAAGCCGGGCACAAGTCGCTTGAAGGAGTTTGTACTGGGATTGGTAAGTGCACAGAGCGACGCAATGTGCTTAAGCAGACCGCCCATAAAGTAATGTGCTGTTTCACTGAGGTGAGCGTATCCGTTATCGTCGGAGAACACGGGCTTTCCGTCCTTCATAAGGAGCATATGCACGTGCATACCGCTGCCTGCCTCACCGTAAATGGGCTTGGGCATAAAGGTTGCGGTTTTGCCGTGTTTAAGGGCAGTATTGTGGATGATATACTTTATCATCATTGTGGCATCCGCCATATGAACGACCTCGCCAAGCTGGGGCTCTATCTCAAACTGACCCGAAGCCGCAACCTCAGGGTGGTGATAGTTTATCTCAATGCCCATATCCTTCATATGGAGGCACATTTCGCTTCTGCACTCATAGGAAACGTCAAAGGGCTTTGCGATGTGATAGTTCTTCTGCTTGGGGACGATAACGCCCTTACCCTCAACCGCACTGTTCCAATAGGACTGCTTTGCGTCAACCGAAGACGCGATACAGTTGGGCTCAACGCTCCAGTTCACCTCGTCGAAAAGATAAAACTCAAATTCGGGAAGAATAAGCATTGTATCCGCAACACCCATATCTTTCATAGCCTGAACAGCCGCACGAACGATATTTCTGGGGTACTGAGGAAGCGGACGGTTCTCGGGTGTATCGATAATCATTGCGTTACCCGTCATAGAAAGTGTGGGAATTTCGCAGAAGGGGTCGATAACGGCAGTATCAGGGTCGGGAATGAACACCATATCACTCTTTTCAACCACTGCGTAACCGTAGTTGGAGGCGTCAAATCCGATACCGCTCTTCATTGTATCCTCGGAAAAGTTCTCCGCAAGAATGGAAACGTGACGGTACTGGCCGTTGATATCCACCATTTTGAAGTCAACTATCTTTATACCGTTTTCTTCAATCATTTTGAGAATGTCTTTAACTGTTTTTGCCATATTTTTCTCCTTTGTGGTTTTATCCATAAACTTTCAATAAAGTATATCACAAAAATCTTATGTTGTCAAGCCGTCAATTTATCGGAAAAGAGCTTTTTATCAAATCCGTATTATCCTCGGAATATTCTATTTCTTCGGATAAAATTCTTGCCAACTCAAAAAAACGCTGTTCGTCGGCGTTTCGTACAATCGACGAAAGCAATCTTTCGCAGAAAAAGCAAAAGCCGAGAGAGGACCGAAAGTCTTCGTAATCCTCTGCTCCCGAGCAATGTCTGTAAACGAAATAGGCGAGTGCTCGTTCCAACATTTTGTCAGATTTTTCAGATTCAATCAGGTCTGAACTGTAATTCAAAAACATCGCTTTATGTGATTCGTCCATATATTCAAGGCTGTTAATAAGCACTCTTGCGTGTTCGCAGTCAATCAAGCCCGGCTCCACACCAAATCGGGAATACAAAATCTCAAGCCTTTTACAATACGGCAAAGGTTTTAAAAGTATTCCGTATATTTCTTTGCGCAGGCTGACGGCATCAAATTCGCCCTCAATCTCTTCGCCATCATCTTCGTC
This sequence comes from Clostridia bacterium, assembly GCA_017455945.1. Lineage (GTDB taxonomy): Bacteria > Bacillota > Clostridia > Oscillospirales > CAG-272 > RGIG8775. The sequence goes on from JAFTLM010000008.1 coordinate 4,539, forward strand.
AAGCTCTACCATCTCGGAATATTCGTCAGATGACAGGATTATCCGACAAGCTTCCTCACAAGCCATACCAAGCCCGACTTCCCTGCCGCAGGCGGTATCGTTATAAAAACGCGGATGCTCTCTGCAAATATCACACAAATATTCTTCGCCTACGTTTATAATTATTTCGCAAAGCCCCGATCCGTTAAGGTGAGGACATCTTTCACCTTCTCCGAGCCTGAAGTGGGGTTCGCCGCTTTCATCTATACTTTCCAATATTTTTTCGGAATACTTACATTTTAAATTGTCATATTTCTTTCTCGTTTCGCTGTCAATATCTATCTCCCAACCGATACAACAGCTGTGTCTGCATTTATCGGCAATACAGGTAAAATCCAGATAATATTTTGGTGCAAAAAGCTTCATAGTATACCCTTATTCTGACAAAATGGTATAATGCAACTTTTTAATGATATCACAATTCAAGCAAAATGTCAAATGGCAGAGATAATCTGCCTCCAACCACTCTACAGATCATTTTTGCCCTCTTTCAAACAAAAAGCACTTAAACTTCGGCAAGAGTGTGGGAAAGTTCACTGTCTCGCCCGTGAAAAGATCAACAAAAGAACTTTTGCCAAAGTCGGAGAAATTATATTCACCGTCCTCGGGAGTGTAAAGCATAATATATTTTTCACTGCGATAAACCACGGCACTGCGGGACACGGGAACATCTATACCATTTTCTTTGAGCCAGGTGTGAAGCTCTGCTCCGAGTACGGGTGTTTCGGCGGTAATGCGTTTCACCGTTCTTCCCGCCATCTCGGCTTTCTTTGCACATTCGCAAGAAAGCACTGTTTCCGCAGGCTCTATGAAAATACAAACTTTATATTTGTCAAACACGGCGTCAAAATCACTTGTCAAATACATATCGCAGGGTGTTCCGCAAAGACCGATGGCACGCATTGCTCCCTGAAGCGTTGCCATTCCGCCCGTCACTCCTTTTGTAACGGCTCTTTCATCTATAAACGCCGCCACGTCGGCGTCGGGACGGTCCATTCCGTTTTGACACAGCTCGCTCATTTTTTTCATCAGTTCCATATATTCGGGGTCACTATACCATCCGCCCCACATATCGAACCACCACATTCCGTAACCGTAAAGCATAGCACGACAAAAGCTGAGTTTGAGCTGTTCGAGGGAAACACTCTTTTCGTGTCCGTACCATATGGGAAGTGTATAATTTGGATGGTCGTGGACAGGCTTTGAAAGATGTGTACGGATATCGTTTTCCGAAAAATACAGCTTACCGTGATGACGCACCGATGCCGTCGGAATCATTGCGTAGGGGTCTATGCCTGCCGCACGTCCGTCGGCGTATGCCACCGGTGAGCAAAGAAAATCTATATCGTCGCAGGCAAGAATTTTACCAAGAGCGTTATGACACTCCGCTCTGCCGACAAACAAGGTATATCCGTAAAATGAACCTACAAGCTTTTTTCGCTTTGTAAGCCTTTTGACCTCCGCGGCAAATTCGGCTATGCGGCTTGCCACCAGCTCAGACATAAAATTGTAGTAGTTTTCGGCATTTTTCTCGGCACCGTTTTTCTCGCAATAGTCAGAAAACTTTTCTTTTGCCCTTATACCGTACCCCGACTGCGGGTCTATTGAAAGCCACTCCTCGGTGTTTCCCGCCGCAAGCTGATAACCGATGACTCTATCCTTATATTTGCCGTTTTCTATATAATTCACAAGTTCGGCAAGTCTTTTCTTTACCTCGTCCGCCCAAAGGTCGGAGGCATATGAAAAGCGGTTTCGCCCGTTAAAACCCTTTTCGCAGAGCTCGTCGGGGTGAGCCTGTTCCCAGCTTTCGGGCAGGTTCATATTAACACGCGGGAATATGTACGCATCGGGGCATGCCTCAAGAATCTGCTCAAAATTACGGTCAACGATACCGAAATCGGGTTCTTCCTTCTCAAAAATGCCCTTTTGAAACACCAACACCGGGGCTCGCTCGTTTATTGGCATTTCCGAAAAATTCAAATTTACCGAATAGAGCTTTACCCCTGCTTTAGCAAAATCCCCATAACGGTTATTATCGGGAATATAGGTTATATAAGCCATTTCGGAAAGAGGTATTCCGTTTACAGATATGGCAGGAAGCCCGTTTATTTTTTCTGTTTTTGTAATCATTTTATCCCTCCACAGCTGCCTTTATATTCCAGTTTGCCTTATCCAGTCTTTTTTCGGCATCTTCCTCGGATATATCAATAATATCCGAAACAATGCGAATCATTCGTCCGCGTAGCTTGATATTCGTAGGCTTGAGGTTTATCATCAGATTTTCGTAAACGTATCCGCTTTTCACCATAGCACAGGTGGATATCATATTGAGTACAAGCTTCTGTGCCGTTCCCGCTTTAAGCCTTGTAGAGCCTGTAACCACTTCTGCTCCTGTGTCGGGAGTTATGGAAATATCGGCTATCTCTGTTATCAAAGAACCCGCGTTTGAAGTAACCGCCACGGTTGTGCAACCGATATTTTTGGCGTATTCGAGTGCCGAGGCAACGTATGCCGCACCACCCGCCGCACTTATTCCGACTACCACGTCGTTTTTTGTCAGAGAATATTTGGAAATATCCTCAACGGCAGCCTCCGCACTGTCCTCTCCGCCTTCGTTGGCTCTGAACATTGCGTCTCTTCCTCCTGCCATAATTCCAACTACTTTACCGTAATCCACACCGAAAGTGGGGGGACATTCGGCGGCGTCGATTATTCCAAGTCTGCCCGACGTTCCCGCACCAACGTAGAAAAGTCTGCCTCCCTCCGCAAAGCCTTTACTTACTGCCTCGACCGCAAGAGCTATTTGGTCTATGCACTCTCCCACCGCATTTACGGCGTTCATGTTTTCTTCGTTCATAATCTTAAGCATTTCAGCAGTACTCATTTTATCAAAATGCTTTGTTTTGGGATTCCTCATTTCTGTTTTCAACATCGCAATTTCCTCCGTTAATACTGTTTTGCAAGTTTTTCTATAAGTCCGTCGGTATTCACACCGCATTTTTTGGCACATATCATACACGCTCCCAACGCCTGGGAATATTCCGGCACTATAACCTCAAGCTCGGACAACAGATATTTCTTCATTATATCAACAAAGTCGCTGTTTTTGGTAATTATTCCGCCCGAAAGGATAAGCTTATTGTCGCATTTATAGTTTCTTGCGGCGTGGTTTATTATTTTAGCCAGCCCCTCGGCGTTTTGGTTGAGTATATCGACGGCTGTTTTATCGCCTTTTCTGTAGGCATAAAATACCTCTGAGGAAAAAGAAGCCACGTAGCTCTGGTCGTTTTTATAGACCTTATCAACCAAATCCGAGATTCCGTCTCCCGTCTTTGTCTTAACAAGCTCGGTAATAAGTGTGTGCTCACCGAGACCGTCCATTTCAGCCGACGCCGCACAAAGGGCGTCTCTGCCTATATCGTATCCGCTTCCCGATTTATTCAAAAGAAATCCCCATCCGCCAAGTCTTGTAAGATTGTCTCCCTCTTTTACCAAAACCGCCGAACCCGTACCGCAAATAGCCGCTATACAATTTTCGGCATCGGTGGCACTGGCAACCACGTTAAGTATATCGGTGGCGCATCTTATCTTTATATGTGGGTAGTTCTTTTTCAGTGCGTTTTGTATCTGCGGTGCGTTATTTCCAAGCAAAAAGCCCGCCGAGCCAATATAGATACCGCACACGCTTGAATTTACCGAAAGCAGGGTGTTTATATTTTTCGTCAGCATATTAACGCTGTTCTCAATTCCCACGGCATTGGGATTGCAGGGCCCCGCCAACAGCTTCTCAAGAATGACACCGTCTTCGCTGAACATAATAAATTCTGTCTTTGTTCCGCCGCCGTCAACACCTATCATTACTCTTTTTCTTTCCGCCGAGTTAGCCAAAAGCACGTCAAGCGACACTCCAAGTATATCAGATATCATACAAAGATTTTCGATATCGGGAACCGATGCACCGCATTCCCATTTTGAAACCGACTGGGGGCTTATGGAGAGGGCTATCGCCAAAGCGTTCTGCGACATTCCTTTTGCCCTTCGGTACATTTTTATGTTCGCCGACAAAGCCTGTGAATTAAACATTTTTATTCTCCTTTTCCGTTATGGTTACATTATACCAGAAAACAACTCGCAATTCAAGTGCTTTTTGCGTTATACTGTGGGTTGCAACAACTCACGGTTGATACAGTGGTGTTTTAATCCAAATAACACAACAATAGTAATATAGTTTTAAAAAAGTTAAAAGCCTTGACAAAGTCAAGGCTTTTGTGATAGAATGGTATAAATGAAATCACGAGGAGGCAAATATGACACACGAAAACAAACTTGGAATGTTTATTCACTGGGGCATCTATGCTCAGGCAGGCGTTCAGGAGCAGGTTTACGCTCGTATGAACTGGGAGCGTGAAGAATATGAAAAGCTCGCCAAGACCTTTAATCCCGTAAATTATGACCCCGAAAAATGGGTATTGCTTGCCAAAGAAGCAGGCATGGAGTACATTTGCTTCACAACCAAGCATCACGACGGATTTTGTATGTGGGATACGAAATACACCGATTACAATATTATGAACACTCCCTACGGCAAAGACGTACTGAAGATGCTTGCGGATGCTTGCAAAAAGCATGGAATGCTCCTATCTTTTTACTATTCCTGCCCCGACTGGCATCACCCCTACGGATACAACCCCGCCTCCACACACCAATGGAAAGCGGTTATGCGTGACGACATCAACACCGAAATATACAGAGAGTTTGTAAAGAATCAGATAACCGAGCTTCTGACGAATTACGGCGACATATATACCTTCTTCTGGGATATTCCTCCCAGAATTTACGACCCTTCCCTCAACGAACTTGTACGTAAGCTTCAGCCTAACATCTACATCAACGACCGAGGCTACGACAAGGGTGATTTCTCTACCCCCGAGCGCGAATATCAATCTGTTGACGGTTCCCGCTTCACGCGTATGACAGAGGCGTGTAACTCTGTGGGCGAACAGAGCTGGGGATACAGAAGCAATGAAGACTTTTTCTCAAAGCGTCATCTTACCACCTCAATAGACAAGATAATGGCACTTGGCGGCAGTTATCTGCTCAACGTCGGTCCCAACGAAAAGGGCGAGATAACCGAAGAATATGCCGACCGCATACGCAAGGTGGGAGATTGGTACAACAGAATGGAAGGTTGCCTCGTTTGCCACGAAGCCGACACATTCAACTACAAGGTAAAAAAGAACAAAGTTTTTGTTACAAAGAAAGACGGAAAATCTTATTTCCATTTCTACGAGGGTACAGTATCGTCGTCTGTTGCCTTTGAATATTTTCCCAAGAAGCCTCAAAAGATTCGCCTTATGAACACGGGAAAAGAACTTGGATGCACAATAGAAAAACTCCCCGAATATCAAGCAAACGGACAGGCTATGACTCATCTTCACATATCGGGAATCCCGATCGACGATCTTGTAAGTGAGCCTATAATAATTGAAATAACCTGGTAAAAAGCAGGTATAAAAACGTTTAAAACGATTAAAAATCTGTCCCGACAATTTGCATAAAAAAAGCGGCGTATGCCGCTTTTTTTATTCTTCATAAAACTTACACCAGGTTATTTCTTTACATTTGGGGCAGTACTGATTCTGGGCATCGGTATAATCGTATTAACGCCCTAACTTTTTCTGC
>JAFTLM010000127.1 GCA_017455945.1 Clostridia bacterium
AATTTTGAGAGAAAGAAAAAGCTCAAGGGGCTTTATCAAAAAATTAAAGTAAAGTTTAAGCAATATAGCTATAACCGCAAACAGCAAAAACGCAGAAAACACAATAATCAAAAATATAATACTTTGAAAAAGCAATCTAAACCCGGTAAACGATATAAAGGAAGTCGTCGTTCCTCAAAGCGTTATAATTCGAACAAGAGGTAATAAACCTTAAAACAGTACATAAAAATCCCCACGGTTTATGCCGTGGGGTAAAGATGGCAGATTCAGATGATTATAAAAAGTTTTCAAAAAAACTAAAAGGATGGAAAATAAGTCCATCCGATAAAGAAAAATTAAAAAAGTTTCAGAAATAAAAAGAAAGTGGAGACCTGTCGAAACTCAATTCGCTCTTCGTCTAACGCACTTCATAAAACGAAGTACTCACCACTTTCTAACAATATTATACACCAAAATCAATCAAAAGTCAAGAGGAAGAATAAAAAATGAGAATAAAAAACGAAAACAGTATTTTTAAAAGTAAGTTGTTTAAGAATTTTATAAAAATCGTATCTTTAATATTTATACTTTTCTTTTTCGGATATCTTTATCATTGTTTCAAATATTGCTGATGTAAAAAATGAAAATAATACATAGAATAAAAAATAAATTTAAAAAGCTTTTTTCTTATGAGCTGTTGCTGACTGTGTTTTTTGCGTTGTCTTGCTCACTTACCTTTACTTATTATAAAGCTTCTTTGATGCGTTTTATAGACGGAATCAAAGACTTTTTGACTTCCGTAGCTTATTATTTTTGCAGATTTGTCGATATCGAAATAGACGTAACTGTTACAAAGTTACCGAGCCTTGACGTCCTGGACTATTTGCCTTATGATTTTGATGAATTGTTCAGACGTCTTTGCGATATGTGGAAATATGTTTTTGACGGATATTGTTTCAGATTGTATGTGTTCAATATAGCAAATACCCTTAATAACGTGTTGTTGGTGTTTATGCTCTTTGCACCATTTGCGGTTTGTATGTTTGTCATAGGAAAAAACGCACTGCTTTCTCCGAATTTCGGTAAATATAAAAAGCAGAAAAAGGCTATTAAATATTTGCTTTCGAATAAAAAAATCAAGTCCAAAAAACAGCAAAAGTATATTGATTATATACACGGCTTTTTCAAGAATGAAAAGCGTGATAATTGGGAAGCCTTTAAAATTCTGATTGATAAAAACACAACTTATCCGGAAAAAAGAACTGCAATAAGTATTTTGCTTTATGAGAGCCCAGGCGATTATGAGCTGAAAAAGAAAGTAAAAAAAGACATTTTTGCAGAGAGAAAAGGAAAATTGTTTAAAGTTCCTATTCTTCGGCGTTTTGTTGCCAAAAGGCAACTAAACAAAAAAATAAAAGCTTATATTTATATCATTTGCCTTCAGAATATCCACGGCAAGAAAACAGAAAATCTGCAACGGTTTGAAAACAAAGTGATTCCGCTTTTTGATAAAATACAGGCACGTTGTAAAAATTTGTTTGCAAGCTTTAAAAACAGAAAAATACTTTTTTATCCTATAGTGATAGTGTGGCTTCTTAATCTTAATATTCTTTCTGTAGTTATTGAAGCCCTGGCGTATTATTTTTATTTCGCTATGTCACAGGATATTTTTAACCTTATTTCGGTTCAGCTTTGTAAATTGATTTTGGACCTGGTTATTATGTTTACTTTCGCACCGTTTCTGTTTTGGCTTTGCGTGGCTTACGTGATTGTTCATAAGATAAGGAAATATATAGGTTTTGCGGTTCTCGACATAACCGAAAGTAACTTCCGTTCTTTTCTTAAAAGCCAGCCTATCTGTACGATGTTTTGTGGTCTTATGGGTTCTAAGAAAACTACTTTGATGACAGGAGCCGCCATTTCGGCTGAAATAATGCTTCGAGATAAAGCCCTGGAGCTCTTGCTTGAAAGTGATATGAAATTTCCGAATTTCCCTTGGATAAAGCTTGAGGATTCAATAAAAAAGGCTATGAAAAGTCATAAAATATATTCGCTTACATCTTGCCGTGACTTTGTAAAAGAGCGAAAAAGACTTTTTGAACAAGACTACAATATTGGTTTTCTGTGGGGTTATGATACCGATAAATACAGTTATACATATAATGACGAGCTTGATATAAGAACGGTCTGGGACGTAATCGAAGATTATACACAGCTTTATTTTATATACGTAATTGAAAGTTCGCTCCTGGTTTCTAATTACTCTATAAGAGTGGATAACGTACTTGAACACGTGGGAAATTTTCCGCTTTGGAACTCCGAGCTGTTCCGCAGAAATCCCGAAATGGTGCAGGCTGTCAGCCGTCACGCTCATATCCTCGATTATGACGTTCTTCGCCTGGGTAAAACCATGATAGAAAATAATCCTCACCGTGGTTCTTTTGAGTTCGGTGTTGTGGTTTTCTCCGAGCTTGGCAAAGAACGTCTTAATCAGTTGATACTTAAAGAGCTTAAAAGAATGGGCGTTGAGTGTAACCAAAAGAATGATTTGTTTTCTTATTGGCTTAAAATGATACGTCATAAATCTACCGTCTGTAACTTTCCGTTTGTCCGTGTTTTCGGTGACGAACAGAGACCGACTTCACTTGAAGCCGATATAAGAGAACTGTTTCACGTTGTACATATCCGAAAATCAAGTGATTGTAAAATTATTATGCCCGGATTTTTCGTTGAAGAGTATATTCACGATTTGATATATCCGAGACTTCTGAACCTTTGTAAACAGCTCAGGTATAGCCGCGGCGATTCTTCGCTTGCTACTTTTGCAATTCACAATCTTACCGCCGCACTTCATAGGTATTATATGCGTGTATATAACCTTTTCGGTGTGTCGGAGGTTATTTGTGAAGTAGAGCCGGGAACCCAGGATTCCGAGCCTGTAACCTATACTATACATCTTTCGTCCAAAAAGGTATATAGCAGACGTTTTTCAACCGATTGTTATGTGCTTTTCTTTGAAGATCTTATGCGACTTTCCTTTGTAGGTCTTAACGATTATCCGGAATACGGAGACGTAAAAGCAACCGCCGAAGAATTTCATCAACAACATTCTTTCTTTGTTACCGATATGGAGCAAGTAACCGTTACACCAAGTGGTGAAACCGATATTTCCCAGGCTTGACAGTATTGTGAATTTGTGATATAATACCACTTGAAATATCTTTAGGCGGTGACTAACGTGGAATTTTTTTATTGTATTGTTTTGATTATAAGTGTAGCTGCTACTATCTTATTGCTTGGCTGGTGCTTTAGAGAAGATAAAAACGAAGATTCTGAAAACAAAAACAAAATAGAAGATACTTTGGAATCACAGCAGGAAGAAAAACAAATGACTTGTCTTTTGTGCGGTACTCAATCAGGGAATAATCATTTTTGCTATAATTGCTATACCAAGCACAAAGACCACACTGTTATTTTAAGCCTGGAAAAATGCCGTAAAGCAACAGTGGAAGAAAAGTATTACGAGGGTATGAGAATAACCGCCGCAGACGGTCATATTGTCCGAAGTGATGGCGAACGAGCTATAGACAATTATTTGTATTATCATCAAATCCCACACGCTTACGAACCGAAATTGTATTACCGTGACGGAAAAGCAATATCCCCGGATTTCTATTTACCGCAACAAGATGCTTATATTGAATTTTTGGGCTATTCGGGTGAAAAATACCTAAAAGAAAACGAGTTCAAACGAAAAATATATAC
>JAFTLM010000009.1 GCA_017455945.1 Clostridia bacterium
AGTTTTACTTTAATGACTCAGCCTCTTTTATTGGCGTCAAATTACTTAAGAAGATTGATGAACAGTCCGCCTACGACGGTTCTGTTTCTGAAGGCTCTGTAATCGGCTGTGCTGGTATAGTACCAGTCTGTAAGAGGTACGCGGTCAAGCGTCTCGTTAATCATATTTACCATACTCTCGCAAACCTTGTCGAAGTACTCTTTATCCTTCCAGATACAGGTGGACCACATGAGCCAATCTATCTTTGTGTAGTCCGAACGGCTGTCAAGAGGCACGCCGTAACGGTTCATCTTTGACATATAAACCTTTATCTCGTTCTTCTTTACTTCGTCCGTGAAGAGGTTGTAACCGAGAAGGCTGTCCCAAACGATGTTGTACTTAAGGCTCCAGCCTTCGCCGCTGTCAAAGGTAAGGCGAGTTCCATCGTGGTCTGCCTTTGCGTCGATTTCCCACTGCTTTGCGTACTTCTTGGCGATTTCCATATAGGAAGCGTCACCCGAAAGCTCGGCGTAAGCCGCGATACCAAGAATCGCCTTCAGGCTGAGGTTGCAGTTGCGGGCAAGGTGACCTGCAAAGTCGTCTGTGCAAAGCTGATTTTCAGGGTCATATCCAAACTTAACAAGATAGTCTACCCACTGCTTCATAAGCTCCTTGTTGTCGTCAAACAGCTTTTGGTCGCCTCCCGAATATTTCTTTACAGCCGCAAGGCAAAGAAGCATGTTTCCTGCTTCTTCAACAGGCATCTGACTGCCGAACATAAGCTTTCCGCCGATTCTGTTGCCTCTGTTTCCGCCGCCCGCAAGGAAGAGAGACTTAGCGCCGTATACCTGACCGTTGGCAAGAGGATACTGTCCCGCATCGTGGGGTGTGAAATCAAACTCCCACGCGTCAGACTTAGCGAACTTGATAATGGGACGGAGCATTCCGTTTACAAGCTCGGGGGCATACTTAAGGAAAAGAGGAATTGAGGGATACGTAACGTCAAGAGTAGCGATACATCCGTTGGAGTCGTCCTCCTTGGAGAGGAAGAGGATGTTGCCCTCGGTGTCCTCAACAAGCTTATGTGCCGCGATAGCCTGGCGGTATGCAAGAGAGGTGATGTTCTTGTAATTCTCTCCGAGAGCCGCTGTTTCCGCGGTAAGCTTAGCGTCAAACTCGTCGCAGAGCTTCTTTATTTCGGGGTACTCGCGTACAGCCGCCTTGACCATATCGCCAAAGCTGTCAAAATACTTGGTGTAGTACTCGTCAAGCTGCTCGCCGAAGTACTCTATGGGCTTTATCTCGTCGTAAGCAACGACCACAACGCCCTCGTTTTCTTCCTTTACGGAAATAAGGTAAGGTTCTTCGTCGTAAGCATTGTACGCACGGTTCATGGGAAGAAGGTCAACTCTGTCCTGGTTGACTATCTTTGCAACTCTTGCCTTGGGGTCGCACATATGGAGATAACCCCAGTCAATCATTACGTTATCGCCCGACTGAGAAAGCACGTTCTGGTTTACGTTGCCGAAAGCAACCGAATAATCGGTCTTTTTAACCTCAACGTTCTGCTCTCTGCCGTCAACGCATCCGCGTGCGCTGATACCGAAAACAAATCTTATCTGCTTGTCGCACTTGGGCTCAAACTTGTAAGACACGTAGCTTACAGGACGTGTGAGAATGTCAAGTCTGTCAAGAAGAAGAGGGGTGGTGAAGGTAAGCTCAAGCTTGACCCACTCGTTCTCAAAAACGTATTTTGAGCTTGTGGGAGTAACTTCAACGCTTCTCTGATATATACGGCGCTTGATAAGCTTTCCGTCGGGGTCGAAGCCTGCTACCGAGTGGAATGCGTTGTCAACGAAAACGCCGGCCATAATGGGGCAGGGTCTGCCCGACCAGTGCTCGGTGGGGGTGGCGTAAAGTGCGTCACTGCACGACCATACCGAGAAAAAGGGGTCAACTGTGATAAGCGGAACTGCCGCGGGTCTGAATTTCATAATATTTTCCTCCAAAATATTGACTTTATTTAATTATACTGCTATAATAATTGTAGCACAATGGAAAAAACAGTCAAAAAAATGAGGAAAACAAGCATGAGCGAAGAAATATACCGAATAAATCAAAAAAGCGAAACCAAGGATCTTATCAAATTCCAGCTTTGCGGAACCACCTTTCCCGACAAAAATTATCGGATAAGCCGAAGGCTTTCTCTCATATCCTGCATTGAATACGTGGAGGATGGGTGCGGAACGGTACACATCGGCGACAAGACATTTTACCCTCACGGCGGAGACAGTTATTTTCTTCAGGCGGGGTATATGCAACACTATTACTCTGACAAGGACACTCCCTGGAAAAAGCATTTTATAAATATTTCGGGCAGGCTGGCGGAAAATCTTGCGGAGGGGTACGGGCTTTCAAACGTATCTTATTTTGAGGGTCTTGATTTAAGCGGCGAATTATTCAGAATAATCGAGCTTGCAAAAGACGAATACTACGACCACACCCCCGAATTTATTTCGATTCTCAACGAAATTTTTTTGAAGATGCACAACCACGTTTACCGTAAAGACGGGCAGTCAGATCTGGGTGCCGAGATGAAGGATTTCCTCAACACGCAAATAACCGCCCCCTTCAGAATCGACCTGCTGTGCAAGCACATATCGCGTTCCGAATCTCAGACGATAAGACTTTTCAAGGAGGCTTTCGGAACCACTCCCTATTCCTACGTTCTGGAAAAAAGGGTGGGGCTGGCAAAGAAGCTTCTTACCGACACAAACCTTACAATAAAGCAGATTTCCGACAAACTCTGTTTTGCTGACGAGTACTATTTTTCCAACTTTTTTAAGAAAAAAGCAGGCGTTACCCCCTCGGCTTACAGAAAAAGCGGTGCCGCCCCTTCACAACAGGAAAAAGAAGGAAACAAAATGCTTGACTAATTCGACATAATGTGGTAAAATATAGAAGATGAGCTTGGCTCATACGGAGGTAAAATGAAATTAACTGTAATCGGATGCGGTCGTTGGGGTGCGTTTCTGACCTGGTATCTTGACAAATCGGGGCACGACGTAACGCTTTACGGCCGTGAGGGTTCAAAAAATATGGCGAGATTTATCGCCTCCCGAAGGAACGATTTGCTTGAACTGCCAAAAAGCGTGGCTCTCAGCACCGATCTTAAAAGTGCGGCGGCAGATGCCGACGTTATAGTAATATCTGTGGATTCTCAGGGACTCAGAGGAGTATTTACCGAGCTTGATTCGCTGTCGTTGACACACAAGAACTTTGTGCTGTGTATGAAGGGCATTGAAATTTCAAGCGGAAAACGCCTTACAGAGGTTGCCTGTGAGTTTATAAAGGGAGACGGAAAGGTTGCCGTTTGGCTGGGTCCCGGTCACGTTCAGGAGTTTTATGCCGGCATTCCCAACTGTATGGTTATCGACAGTGACGACGAGGACTATAAAAGGCTGCTTGTTGACGAGTTTTCAAGCGAACTTATCAGGCTTTACTACGGCGAGGATCTTGTGGGAAACGAGATAGGCGCGGCGGCGAAAAACGTCATAGGAATTGCGGCGGGTATGCTTGACGGGCGTTCGCTTTCTTCGCTAAAGGGAGCGTTGATGGCACGCGGAGCACGCGAGGTATCAAGGCTTATTGTGGCTATGGGCGGAAACGAGCTTTCGGCTTACGGTCTGTGCCACCTGGGAGATTATGAGGCGACCGTGTTCTCAAAATACAGTCACAACCGCCGTTTTGGCGAGGCTTTTGTCAAGGGCGAGAAGTCAGAGGGGCTTGCAGAGGGGTATTACACCGTATGCGCACTCATGAAGCTGTGCCGTGAGACGGGAGTAGAAATGCCCATTTGCAGTGCTGTCTACCAGATTCTCTACGAACAAAAGAGCACTGACGAGGCTTTGTCTTCGCTGTTTGAAAGACGTCCCACAAAAGAATTTTATCAATAAACAACCCTGAAATCGGAGGAAATTTTCAAAATGAACCGTTCTACTTCTATAGAGGCTTACAATAAAAGAATCAAAAAGATTCTTATCACGGAGGAAGAGATTCAGAACGCCGTCAAGGAGGCGGCAAAAAAGATCGACGCCATTTACGACGGCACGCCTATTCTTCTCATAAGCATATTGAAGGGTGCTTTTGTCTTTATGGCTGACGTTTGTAAAAACGTAACCGTGCCCACCGAAATTGCATTTATGACCGCAAAGAGCTACTTTGACGACGTAGTTTCTTCGGGAAACGTGGAAATCACTATGGATATCAAGCAAAATCTTGAAAACTATCACGTGGTTATTATCGAGGACATTGTGGATACGGGAAGAACTCTTTCCGAAATCGTGAAGATACTCAAGAACCGCAATCCCCGTTCTTTCCACGTTATCACTCTTTTGGACAAGCCCTCAAGAAGAACGGTAGATTTTTCGGCAGATATTTCTCTGTTTACGATTCCCGATTATTTCGTAATAGGTTACGGTCTTGATTGCGGAGAATACTACAGAAATCTGCCCTACATAGCCGAATACAATCAAGACGCAGAATGATTACCCCCGCAGGTCAGGCGGTAAATTATAATTTATCTCATATCTTACGCAAAACAGGCTGAGCCGTGGCTCAGCCTGTTTTCATTATCTTATTCGTCTTTATTTTCGGGTTTGGGAGAGGTTACTTTATTAAGCACCGCAACAGAAACGATGATTGCACCGATGACGACGAATATACCAATCATTCCGATTCCCATAATGCCCAGGTTTTTTACAAACTCAAGGGGCTTAAACTGCATATCGGGAAGCTTGGATTCCGCCACGGATGCACCTGTTTCGGTTTCTTCGGGGCAATTACAAATCTGGTATCCGCCGCACTTTTCACAAGGAGCGAGAGGCTCGACGGTTTCTTCGTCAGTTTCTTCGTCAGTTTCTTCGGGTTCTTCCGTCACATCGGGCTCGGTGGTGACATCGGGCTCGGTGGTCACATCGGGCTCGGTGATTCCGTTGGATTCGTTAATCAGGGGTTCGTTTGCAAGCACCGTAAGAGAGAACGCCGAAACAATCATTGCAAGCACAAGTGCCAATATAGAAATTTTCTTCAACATAGTTTTATCCTCCTTATCTGTCAACTAAAGAATCCGAGGATAAGACCGCCCGCGATAACCGACGCGATCTGTCCCGACACGTTTACACCCATAGAGTGCATAAGCAGGAAGTTCTGGGGATCTTCTTTAAGACCCATCTTATGCACGATACGTCCCGACATGGGGAACGCGGAGATACCTGCCGCACCGATCATGGGGTTGACCTTCTTCTTCATAAAGAGGTTGAGAAGCTTTGCGAAAAGCACGCCGCCCGCTGTATCAACGACGAAGGCAACAAGGCCGAGACCGAGGATAAGAAGTGTTGCGGGGGTAAGGAAGGTATCGTAACGCATCTGCGTAGCAATAGTTACGCCAAGGAAAATGGTGATAAGGTTTGCAAGCACCTTCTGCGCTGTTTCGGAAAGCGAATCAAGCACGCCGAACTCGCGGATAAGGTTACCGAAAATAAGGAAGCCTACAAGAGCAACCGAGCCGGGAGCAACAAGACCTGCGATAACCGTAATAACGATGGGGAAAAGAATCTTTGTTGTCTTGGAAACAGCCTTGGGCTCGTAGGGCATACGAATCATACGCTCCTTCTTTGTGGTAAGAGCCTTGATAACGGGGGGCTGAATAATAGGCACAAGTGCCATATAGGAATAAGCCGCAACCATAATAGGTGCTATGTAGTTGGACTTAAGTGCGTTTGCAACGACAATGGAAGTAGGACCGTCAGCCGCACCGATAATTGCGATGGAAGCCGCGTCCTTGATATCCGGGAAGAATACAGACGCCATACAGAGGGTAAAGAAGATACCAAACTGTGCCGCCGCACCGAATATCATAAGCTTGGGGTTTGTAAGCAGGGGACCGAAGTCTATCATCGCACCGATACCGATAAACAGAATAAGCGGGAAAAGCTCGTTCTGAATACCCGCGTTGTAGAGTGTAACAAGGGGTTCTACGTTTCCGATTACGGGAAGGTTTACAAGGATAGCGCCAAAGCCGATGGGCAACAGAAGCGTGGGTTCCATTTCCTTTTTGATGGCAAGGAAAATAAGAATACCGCCGATAGCCCACATAACCACCTGTCTGATGTCAAAGCCGTTAAGGTTTTCAACCAGAACGCCGAGGCTGATGTCGGTTTTTTCTGTTTCAGCGGCGGGGTCAAGCGGATCGCCGCTTTCCGTGTCAGGCGTATTGTTCTGAGAGTCTGACTCCGTCTGAGGAGCGTTCTCAGCGTTCTCGCCGTTATCTGTCTGACCGATTGTAGCAGCATCTGCCTGATCGTTGCTGACCGCTGTATCGCCTGCCTCTTCCGCAAACGCTGTAAGCGAAAGCGTAGAAAGCACAAAAATCAACACCAGAAAGACAACTGCAAGTTTTCCGAATTTCGTGTTAAACATTTTCTTTCTCCTAATTTAATATTTTTATCATAAGACAAAGGCAATTATACCACAAAAAGCCAATTAAGTCAATAAGTTTTTTGCTTAAAAGCAGTTAAGATGCGGTTAAGTATATCATTTTCCGCAAAACTAACATCCGAGAGTTTCCCGAACGTGGTCCGTAAAATCCCTCACCTCGCCGTAAAAGGCTCCGTCGGGTGACTCCCACGTAATGGCGTTGATTATCTTTTGCAAGGACTCGCCCGAAAGACGTTTTTTGAAATCGTCCTTCACGTTGACGCCGCACGACTTTGAGAGTTTGCAAATTGCCATTGCCGCGTGGGTGAAATGCTGAAACAGCACGTAGTTGCAGTTTTCAAGCGAGCAAAAGATATACGCGGGCTTAAGGGTATGGTACAGCGCTCTCTCAAACTCTCCGTCGTCAAAAACTATCGGCCGCAAAAGCTCGATGTCGCTTGCGTCGCCAAGTCTGCCGAGAAGGCAGATGGCTATACAGCTTCTGAACTGGTTCGAACGTCGGCAGTCCTTGAAATAGAAGCAGCTTCTGTTTCTCACCAATTCGCGAAGAACCTCAAGCCCCTCTTTTCTGCCCATAATTCCAAGGGCAATAGCGGCATTGTACCTGAGAAATTCTCCGTTATCCTCAAGTGCCGAGACAAGGCGTTTTGCCAGTGCCTCGCCGCCGTATCTGTACGCCGCCCAGATTGCGGGACCGGGTTTGTCGGTAGCCAGCATATCCATAAGCTCGTCGTCGCTCATATTGAAATTTACCGGCCTGTACGGCATTTTACCCGTCTGGTCGTCGAAGCCGAAATTTTTGTTTTTATCACCGCTGTAACAGCCGAATTCTTCAACCTTTTTTACAAAAGCGTCGTAATCTATATCAAGAAAATCGCACTCGCTCTTTACCGCCATTGCCGAGGCAACTCCTACGCACTCGCCCATTCTGAACATATCGCGGTTCATTCTGACGGCACTTGAGGAATAGCTGTCGATAGAAAGGCATCTGCCTGCCGTCACTATTCCGCACAGGTCTTTGGGAACCACCGCCCCAAAGGGTACGGGAATACGCACGGTGAGGGTTGACAGATTGCTTATAACCCACCAATTCTGGTAGAGCTCGTCGTCAATGGCAAGGTCGTGACCGTGCTTGTCTATGTCGGAATACGCATAGAAAAGAACCTTTTCGGGCTTGTTGCCAAGGAATATGTCCTCGTAACGCAAAGTTTTCTCGCCCTTATATCTCACACCCTCTCTCACACCGCACACGGGTGCCATCGAAACAAGTCTGGAATTTCTTTCGGGCATATGGCGTCTGGCGGCGTGGGCGTCGATTATTTTCTTTGAAAAATCAGCCGCATCGTATTGATTACAGTATCCGCTGTCGCTGTTGTTGTAACGGTATCTGCCCTCTGCGTCAAGCATCTCGCAACGCACGGTAAAGGGGACAGTCTTGCCGTCGGCATTTCTTCCCAGGTAGGTTTCTGTGGGACACATTCTTATAACGTGACCGTCGGAGGTGGCGTCAATCAGAATCTTCGATTTTATATTGAGCTCTTTTCCGTTTCCGAAAAATCTTGCTCCCACAACTCGGTTGCCCTCAAAATAAACGCCTGTCACTACCGTTTTTGTCACAAGCTTAACGCCATGTTCGCACAGATTTCTGTACAGCATAGCCTGCATAAGGTCGGAGTTGTTGTGGTCGGCACTGGTTCCGAACAGCTCTCTGTATTTTTTACCTTTTTCGTCGTTTTCCTCAAAGCTGCCGCCCGCAAAACCGTAATAATAGAAGGTAACTCTTCCGTTGACGGGCATTCCGCCCACGTTGGCGTCCTTTTCCACCGCGATTACGCGAAGCCCCTCGCGTGCCGCCGCAAGTGCCGCATATCCGCCCGCCGCTCCGACACCGACGCACAAAACGTCGCACTCCGTGTCAAAAGCCACGTCGGAAAGCTTGATATCGTATATTTCTCCGTTTTCAAGAACCGAAAGAATCATTTCCACAACTCTCCTTTCTCAAAGGCTGCGAACGGATTGCCAAAGCGTCTTTCGCACACCTTCCATATGCCCTGAGCGTCCTCGCAGGGTTCCGGATTGCTGTCGTCAATCATTCTGTAAGAGGTTGCGATTATTCTTGCACCGCACTCTCTCAGGCGGTCGCCGTATACGTCAAGAATTCGGCTTTTGGCTTCATTTACGTCACATTCGTCCTCAAAATATACTTTCCAGATTTTCTGCCCCTCGTAAAACGACGGCAAAACATTGTCAAGTCTTGGGCTTTGCCCGTCCTTCAAAGCCAAAAGGAGATTGATTTTTTTACCCTCCCTTTGCCTGGTGTCTATTACCCGACGTGTGGAAACAACACGGATTCCCTCGTTATTGCAAAGAGTGACGTTGTATCCCTTTTGGGTCTTTTTCACCTCGGTGCAAAAGCTTCCCAGCAAAATTTCGGGCTGAGTATTTTTTATAAATCTGCAAAGCGCGGGCTCCAGCTCATTTACCGCAAGTCTGCCTTCTTTGAGCACGCCGTCCTTTTCAAAGGAGCCGTAAAGCTCTGCCGCTCCCTGCGAGGTCGGCTTCACGAAATCCGCGTCAAAGCCCTCAAGAGTGCCGAAGAAATGCGGGTCTGCAAGCTGTGTTTCTTCAATTATCAGTGTGTTTTGGTGAGCATAAGCGTATCCGACCGAAAAATATCCGCTGCCCAAAATCACGGTTTCGTACATAACGCGTCTTCTCTCATTAACTCTTTTTTTATATTTTTTCACCAGCTTCTGCTTCTTTTTGTTAATCTTTTCTTTGGCGTTTTTCAGCTTTTCCGAGGCAAGCATCTCTTTAAGCACGCCCAAGGTTTTCTCGTCGTTGGGAAAGAACAGCTTCAGGAAAAAGATTGCGAGAACAAAGGTTATTACCTTTTCGGGCGTTCCGGGAACCCACAAAAGTGCGAGATAACCCGACGCCACGAAAATCATCCAATCAATTCCAAGCCACATACCGACGCCCAAAAGAATGTAGGACCATCCGTTGGTAATTATCCACCCCATTCCAAAGCACAAAAGGAATTTGGGGTTAAGGAGCATTATAATAATTGTTTTTGTGAATTTCCAGATTTTTTTTGCTACAAACTTTACAAACGAAACAAATTTCACCGTATATTTCCAACCTTTGACAAAATTCAGTATATTGATTTTATCATATTTTCATCAAAATGTAAACATATTACGGAAATATAATTCGAATTTTTGCTTTAAGGTCAAACAATTTACTCGCACAAAGTACAGGTCACTTCTGAAAATCTTTCGCCGTGTGAGTTTTCAGAGGTGACCTGTAAGGCATTCGCCCCCGCGGGGCGGGGTTATTTTTCTATATTTTTAACGATATCTCCTACGCCGTTGAGAATATATTTGGGGCGGTAGGGGAAATTATCTATGTCCTCTCTTGCCGTGACGCCGCTGAGCACGAGGATAGTGTCCACGTTGGATTCGATTCCGGCTATGATGTCGGTGTCCATTCGGTCGCCGATAAATGCTATGTCCGCACTGTGGCAGCCGAGCTTACGAAGTCCGTGGCGGAGCATAAGCGGATTGGGCTTACCCACAAAATACGCCTTCTTGCCTGTTGCTATTTCTATGGGGGCTACCAGCGAGCCGGTTGCGGGCATAATGCCTTTTTCGGTTACGCCAACCGTGTCGGGGTTTGCTCCAATCAGCTTGGCGCCCTTATTTACAAGCTCAATCGCTTTTTCAAGCTTCTCAAAGCAATAGGTTCTTGTCTCGCCTATAACCACGTAGTCGGGGTTGATGTCGTTCATATATATCTTCTGGTCGTACAAAGCCTTTGAAAGAGCGGCTTCTCCGATTACGTACGCCGTGCACCCGGGTGCCTGGGTATGGAGAAATTCCGCAGTTGCCATAGCGCTGGTGTAAAAGTGGTCGGCAGAAACCGAAAGTCCCATTCTCTCAAGCTTCATACTGAGCTCGTGGGGAGTTCTTTCGGGGCTGTTTGTGAGGAACACAAACTTTTTGTCGTTTTCAATCATCCAGTTTACAAATTCCGAAACGCCGTCAAGGATTTTATTTCCGTGGTAGATAACGCCGTCCATATCGCAGATAAAGCCCTGCTTTTCCAATATTCTTTTCAATTTAATCACCTCGTGTAAAATATCCCGGCGTAAGACCGCCGTACATCTGATAATATGATACCAAATTTTTAGGATAAATTCAATACTTTTTAAAAAATGTTTCGAAAAATACAAAATGTTTTGTTTACGATATTGAAAAAATACGTGTATAATTGTATAATAAAGATGCAAAGTAACAGCAACAGGAGTTTTTATGAAAGCAAGAGTTATTGAAATAAAAAGATTTGCCGTCCACGACGGTGACGGAATAAGAACGACACTTTTCCTCAAGGGCTGTCCGCTTGCCTGCGTGTGGTGCCACAATCCCGAAGGGATAGGCAGCGCACCTCAGCTTGCGTATATGGCGGACAAATGCATTGGCTGCGGAAGCTGTGTTTCGGGGTGTCCTTCGGGGGCTCACAGCGTAAAAGACGGGCTTCATATTTTTGAACGCGAAAAGTGTATCGGGTGCGGAAAGTGTGAAGAAGAGTGCCCTGTAAACGCCCTTAAATTTTACGGCAGGGAAATGAGCGTCGAAGAGCTTTTGCCCCTGCTTACCGAGGACAGGGAGTTTTACGAAAACTCGGGCGGCGGAGTTACGCTGTCGGGCGGAGAGTGCCTTTGCCACCCCGATTTTTGTGCGGAGCTTCTCGCAAGGCTTAAAGAGCAGGGAATACATACCGCTGTTGACACCTGCGGTGCCGTAAGCCGCGAGGCTATCGACAAGGTGATGCCCTACACGGACGTTTTCCTTTATGACGTGAAGGCGATAGACGGCGAAATACACAAAAAATGTACGGGCAGAGATAACGCGCTGATACTTGAAAACTTAAAGTACATAGACGGCTGCGGAAAGCAGATTGAGGTAAGATACCCCTACGTTCCCGATTACAATTCGGGCGAGGCGGAAAAGATAGGAGAGTTTCTTTCGGGATTGAAGAATCTTACGGCGGTTCGCGTTCTGGCTTATCACAAATATGCGGGGTCTAAATATTCATCCTTGGATATGGAGAACAAACTGCCCGAAAGAATGCCCACAGAGGAAGAGGTTGAAGAGGCTCGCAATATCATCAGAAAATACGGAATAAAAGTCATATAGGCGGTTTTGTGCATAAGGTACAGATTGTCGCAAAAAAAAATTTGAAAAATATATTCAATTCTACTTTACAAAACAAAATTTTTTTGATATAATAGAGTGTAAAAAATATTTTTGAATTCGCACTTGCGAATCGTTAAGGAGTTGTTATTTATGAGCCGTATGGTCGGTACTGTGTCACGTGGAGTTCGCGCACCTATTATCAGGAAGGGTGACGACATTGTGGAGATCGTTGTTAATTCCGTGCTTGAAGCATCGGCAGACGACGGATTTGAAATTCGCAACCGCGATATAGTTGCAATTACCGAGGCTGTTGTCGCTCGCGCACAGGGAAATTATGCGTCGGTGGACAATATAGCTGACGATGTCAGAGCAAAGTTTGGCGGTGAAACGGTGGGCGTTATTTTTCCCATCCTCAGCCGTAACCGTTTTGCTATTTGTCTTCGCGGTATAGCAAAGGGAGCAAAGAAGATAGTTCTTATGCTTTCGTATCCCTCCGACGAGGTGGGAAATCATCTTGTCAGCCTTGACAAGCTTGATGAAAAGGGCGTAAACCCCTACAGCGACGTGCTTGATCTTAAGAAGTACCGTGAGCTTTTCGGATACGAGAAGCACCCCTTCACAGGCGTTGACTACGTTGAATACTATGAAACGCTTATAACCGAGTGCGGTGCGGAGTGCGAGATAGTTTTCGCAAACGATCCCCGTGCGGTGCTTAAGTATACCAAGAACGTCATTAACTGCGACATTCACACACGCGCAAGAACCAAGAGACTTCTCAAGGCGGCAGGTGCGGAAATAGTTTACGGACTTGATGAGATTCTCACAGCTCCCGTAAACGGAAGCGGATTTAATGCCGATTACGGACTTCTCGGTTCCAACAAGGCAACCGAGGACGAGGTAAAGCTTTTCCCCAGAAACTGCCAGCCTGTAGTTGACGCTATACAGAACAAGCTTCTTGAAAAGACGGGCAAGCTTGTTGAGGTAATGGTGTACGGCGACGGAGCGTTCAAGGATCCCATAGGTAAGATTTGGGAGCTTGCGGACCCGGTAGTTTCGCCCGCTTACACTCCCGGACTGGAGGGTACTCCCAACGAGCTTAAGCTTAAATACCTTGCCGATAACGATTTTGCTAATCTTTCGGGCGAGGAGCTTAAGGCGGCTATCAAGTCCAAGATTCAGGAGAAGGACGACAATCTTGTAGGTAAGATGGCATCTGAGGGAACCACTCCCAGACGTCTTACAGACCTTATCGGATCTCTGTGCGA
>JAFTLM010000128.1 GCA_017455945.1 Clostridia bacterium
TGGTGCTTTCGGGGCTTTACGCCATTAAAAAAAGCCCAAACAAAAGAAAATGAGGCTGTATTAACGCCCAATTTATCTCTCGCCATCGACAAAAAGAGGCTTTATTCGCTCACAAAAAAGCCCTCAATCCTTTCAAATTCTCCATTTGGCGACCAATAGGCTCGCCTTTCTTTTTTATTCACCCTTTTTTCTGATTTTTTACCATCCGCACTTCGACAAATCAAACGGAGCTCTTGTTGTAAAATAGAATTGAGCTAACTTCCGTCAACTCACGGAAGGCAACGCCTCACTTTTCAGCGTTTCTCTTAAATCAACTGTTGGAGGTAAAAAATGAACTCGGACAAAAAAATCACTTTCGTCAAAAGAATAAAAAATCACAGCATGCCGCGTTTGACTCGGCGCGAAGTATCGGACGGACTTGCCACGGCAATCACCGCCTTCCTTCTGGGAATCTGCCCGCTGCCCTTTTCGGTTTCTCCGTTGGGAATAATCTTTTTCTGTTCCGCCTCCGAAAAAGCCCTTTTCGCGCTGGCAGGCGTGCTGGTTTCCGCATTTGTGTCGGAGCTTGACACCGCCATTTATATTTCGGCTGTACTTATCGCACTCGCCCTGAGAATAATAATGCGTCTTTTCATCGACGTTCCTTCAAAAACAGAGGACGCCCCCCCTCTGCAAACCTTCAGCGACGTAGTCGGCGGCAGATTTTTCTGCGAAAGTCTGTCGCTCAGAATCGCCTGTGCCGCCCTTTCGGTGTTTTCGCTGTCAATCTATCCGATAGTTATCGGAGGCTTCAGATATTACGACCTTTTCGGTGCAATTCTCGGAGTAGCCGCTTCCGTTGTCGCCACTCCCCTGTTCGGCACGGTGTTCACGTCGGGAGAAAAAGCAGACAGCAACAGAGCGCTCAAAAAAATCGGAAAAGTGGCAATAGCCGCCTCGCTCTGCCTCACCTTTGCCTCTTTTGACCTGAAAGGCATCGAGCCCGCACTTGCCGCTGCGTTTGTTTTTGTAGTGTCGCTCTGTGCCTCCGAGGGGCTTCTCACCTCGCTTTCGGCGGCTGTGCTGTGCGGAGCTGTCTGCGGTGCCGAAGCGATACCCATACTTATAATATCTGCCTTCACCGCCTATTGCGTGCTTGACATATCCGTCACCCTCGCCGCCGCGGTAGCCTGCATTGCGGCAGGAATTTGCGGCGTAGCGGTTTCTGGAAGCACCTTTATGACCGACTCCTTCCTTTCTCTGCTGACCGGCTGTGCTTTTTACTCCACCGCCAAAAAGCTTGCCTCGGATTTCAGTTCAAACGGAAAAGGGCGAACCGCCCCGCACACACACTCTTTTTCGGCAAGCGAAAAAGAGCTGTTATCACACACGCTCCTCAAAGACTCAGTCGGCACCTTTGACAGTCTTTCGGAAGTTGCCCCCTCTATGACCTGTGCCAAGGAGCTGTCCGAATATCTGCTTAAGGAAGCCGAAACCGAAGCCGAAGAGAACACCGAGTTGGCAAAATCCATCTCACGCCGCCTCTGTGAGCTGGGCTTTGGCCGCCCCGAAACAACGGTCACAGGCAAACGGCAAATAAAAATCCGAATCTGCGGAGAACGCCTGACGGGAAGCCACGAACGCCTTGATTTTATCCGACGCCGCACCGAACAGCTTACCTCTTTTCCTCTTTCTCTGCCCAAAACCGACGAAAGCGGAAAGGTTCTTCTGCTCCAAAGAGAAAGCCTTATCTCCTACCACCACGCCGTGGCAACCTCTCCCAAAGAAGAAGTTTGCGGAGACACAGCGGAGGTTTTTTTCGACAAACGGAGAAATATGCTCTACGCCCTGATTTGCGACGGTATGGGAAGCGGAGAGGATGCCGCCGAAATTTCATCTAAATCTGTAAATCTTTTAAAGGCTCTTATTTTGGGCGGATTTCCTCCGGAAAAAGCCGTCAAAGCCCTGGTTTCATTCTTGCGTACCGAAAACGCAGGCAAGGAAAATTCAACCACCGTTGACCTGCTCGCCCTCGACCTCTACGACGGCAAAGCACGCCTGATAAAAAGCGGCTCTGCACCGAGCTATATAATCAAAAAAGGCGAAATAATCCGCCTCAGCTCAAGAACCATGCCTATGGGAATATTCGACACTGCTGACCTTGAAAAGCAAAATCTTGAGTTAAAAAGCGGAGAAATTTTCATAATGGCAAGCGACGGTGTTGCCGAGTCCGAAGCCGACGGCATCGCCCTGCTCGATTATCTCAATTCCCACCGAAATCTGTCTCCCGAGGAGCTCGTGTCCGACATTATGGAGCGTTCAAGAAAAAACGAAAAAAAGGACGACCTGTCGGCAATAGCCATAAAAATCTTCCCGGGGGATTATTGAGCATTTCCGCAAATTCAACGTTGGTTAAGATTTCGTTACAAATTATAATTTAGCGGTGAGGGATGTGTTCGCACTCGCCAAGTCCAGAAAGGTTTTTGCGGAGCTTTTTGCAAAAAGCGCGACTCGCCGGCGAGGCAAAAATGGGTGGGGCGTAAAACAATACGGTTTGCGTAGCAAATTTGTGCTGTTTAAGCACAAAAGTATTGTTTTATCCGAATCGCTTGCGATTCCACTTTTCATTTGCGCCTTTTGTGTCAAAGAAA
>JAFTLM010000129.1 GCA_017455945.1 Clostridia bacterium
AAAAAACTATTGTTTTTTTTAGTATTATATGGCATAATGAATACTGACAAAGACAAACGGGAGAGCTAAAAATGCCAAACACGCTTATAGCCAAATACGCAGGCGAAAACCTCAGTGTTCGTCACAGCGTTGATATATCGCCGTCACAGGACAGCTTTTTTCTTCACGCCCACAGAACATACGAGCTGTTTTATTTCATATCCGGAGACTGCTATTACACCGTTGAGGGAACCGATTATCCTTTAACTCCCGGCTGTATTCTCATTATGAGAAGCGGTGAGGCACACACCCTCCATCTTCGCTCCGGCAGTCCTTACGAACGAATAACCGTCAATTTCGCTCCTTCGATAATCCCTCTTTTAGGCAAAGAAATTGGCGAGCTTTTTTGCGATCGTCCTCTGGGAAAAAGGAATCTGTACGTACCAACCGATGAAAACCGTGATTTTCTCAGAAGCTGTATGTTAAAAATATCACGTGAAACCTCTTCCGACAACAGTGAAGGCGGAATCATTTCAAATCTTATGCCAATACTTGTGGAGCTTTACAGACTCAACGAACAAAACGCGGAAATCAACCGCATACAACCGCCGTCGCAGGGGTCTTCCGAGACGGTAAGCAAGATAATTGAGTACATAAATACCAATCTCGTAACCATAAAAGGGCTTGACGAGTTAGAAAAGGAATTCTTTTTCAGCAAGTCATACATAAACCGAATTTTCAAAGAATCAACCGGTTCTTCGGTATGGGATTACATCGTACTCAAACGTCTGCTTTTATCACGCTCACTGTTGCAAAACGGAAAACAAGCGAACATAGTTGCATCAGAGTGCGGCTTCTGTGATTATTCGTCTTTTTACAGGCAGTTCAAGCAACGTTTCGGTATATCGCCGTTATCCGCAAGAAAAACAAAATAAAAAAGCAACATTTGTCTCACTCAAGCCCTTTTATGACTTGATGCGTAAAAAATATTAATATATAATCATATAATGGACTCAAAAATCTATTTTAAGGAGAATATACATATGAAAAAAATAAGAGTTACAATCTGGAACGAGTACAGACACGAAAAAATCAAGCCATCGGTTGCCGCACTGTATCCCAACGGGCTTCACGCAAAAATCGCTGAATTTTTGGGCGAATGCGATGACATCGAGACCACTCTCGCGGCGCTGGACGATCCCAACCAGGGACTTCCCGATGACGTGCTCAACAACACCGACGTACTTATCTGGTGGGGGCATATGGCTCACGACGAAGTAGACGATGCACTTGTTGAAAAGATTCGCACCAGAGTTCTCACGGGCAAAATGGGCTTTATCGCACTTCACTCAGGGCACAAGTCAAAGCCTTTCATGAGAATAGTAGGTACAAACGGAAATCTTTCCTGGGGCAGAAACCAAAAAGAGGTCGTCTGGAATCTTCTTCCCTCCAGCCCCATCGCTGCGGGAATCCCCGACCACTTTATACTTGAGGAAGAAGAACTTTACAGCGAGCCTTTCTACATTCCCCAGCCCGACGCTCTCGTTTTCGGAAGCTGGTTTGAGGACGGAAACATTTTCAGAAGCGGTGCTTGCTTCCTTCGCGGTGCGGGCAAGGTATTCTACTTCCAGCCCGGTCACGAGACCTGCAAATCCTTCTACAACCCTTATGTTCAGCGCATCATAAAGAACGCTGTACACTGGGCAGTTCCCGCCGATATCGGATACGAGCTTGATGACAAGTGCCCACAATATAAAACGAAAGTAATTGACGAGTTCGAAAGTTAATGAAAATAAAATTTCTTGGAACCAGCCACGGAGTTCCCGAAGCTGACAGATTCTGCTCCTGCACAATGATAGAGGCGGGAGGAAGGTTATACTTTATTGATGCTGGTGCACCTATAACCGACCTGGTTATCAGAAGCGGTAAAAGGATAGAGGACACAAAAGCAATATTCACAACTCACGCTCACGGTGACCATATAGGAGGTCTTATTGGGTTTGTCGATCTGGCAAACTGGTTTTTCAAGGAAACCTCGGCAGACATATATATGACCGAATCGGCTCCTATAAGTGCCATCAACGCTTATATTGAAGCTGTAGGACATGTGCTTGACACCAACCGTCTCAGATTTAACGTAATTGACGAAAATTTTGTTTACCAAGACGAAAATCTGAAGGTCACAGCATTTCCCACGGAGCACCTCAACCGCGATTCGAAAAGGAGACCTTCATACGGATACGTCGTTGAGGCAGACGGAAAAAGAATTGTGTTCTCAGGAGACTTATCCATACACTTAAAGCACGGCGACTTTCCGAAGGCAGTGCTTGAGGAAGATGTTGATCTGTTCATTTGCGAAATGGCGCATTTCAACATCAAGGACGTAACACAGTACCTTGAGCGTTGCAAAGCCCGAGATGTACGTTTCAACCACATAGGCTATATGGAAACATTTGAAGCAATCGAAGCGTTGAACGGAAAATATAAATTTCCCGTAAAAATCGTTCGCGACGGAGACGAAATATCATTTGATTAAACAAAAGGAACTGAGCCCAAGCTCAGTTCCTTTTTCTTATATTGATTTGATGTTATTGGAATCAAAGAAATAAAGTTCGATGTTTTCGTCAGCATCTTTCACCATATCAGCGAGGTAATCAACTACGGGAGCCTCTGTAAAATAATGCCCCGCTTCCACAAGATTAATGCCGTTTTCTTTGGCGTCAGCCAAGTCGTGATACCCGATTGTTCCGGTCACCATTGTGTCTGCACCGCACTTTTTGGCAGCCGATATAAAGTCGCCTCCACTTCCTCCGACAACAGCAACTTTTTGCACAATAAGCTCTCCGTTATAAAACACCACGGGTGCTCCGAGAACATTTTTGACAAACTCAGCAAAGTTTTCGAGTGTGTTTTCGTTAACGTATCCCACACGTCCCATCATAACACCGTCCTCACCAAACGGCTCCACATCCTTAAGCCCAAGCTTATCGGAAAGTGCATCATTTACACCTCCGGGAAGCACGTCAAGTCTGGTGTGAAAAGACATTGCCGAAATCCCGTTCTGAACAAGCTTGATAAGCTTCGCCTGGACTCCGTTATCTATAGTCAGTGCCTTTATGGGTCTGAACACCAGTGGATGATGAGAAAGAATAACATCGCATCCGTTTTTCATCGCCATTTTCACAGCTTCATTGGAAATATCGAGAGTAACCAACACTCTTTTCACTTCCCGCTCTGCCTTCGGACAGCACATAAGTCCATCGTTATCCCACTCACAGGAAAGCTCTGCGGGAATTCTGCCGCTCAAATAATCATACAACTCTTTTACAGTCATTTTATTTCCTCCAAAATCCTT
>JAFTLM010000130.1 GCA_017455945.1 Clostridia bacterium
CAAAAAGAAAAAGTTCGCAAAAAGAAAAACGCCGTTTGGGGAGTTTCGCTCACTGCGGTGAGCGACAAGGCTTGTGCAGCCTTGACTCGCACCCACTGGCGTGGGGGCTCTTATGGGTACGGTGCGAACACACCCCTCACCGCTATAATTTATCAATAAACTTCAAACACAAAACAGGGCTGATTAAATTAATCAGCCCTTCCTTTTAAGAAATAATCCAATAGATAACGCCGTATACGGCTCCGGCAAAAGTTCCATAGAGAAGAACAGGTCCTGCTACGGTGAAAATTTTCGCACCAACGCCAAGCACGGCTCCCTCTCCGCGGCTGTCTATCGCCGGCGACGCAACGGCATTGGCAAACCCCGTTATCGGCACTAGCGTGCCGGCTCCCGCATGCTTGGCTATCTTGTCAAAGACTCCAAGCCCCGTAAGCAACACCGCCACAAAGACCAGCGTAACCGAGGTAAGCGTTCCCGAATCGTCGGGCGACAGCCCCAAATATCGGCTGTAAAGCCCTTTCAGCCCCTCCGCCGCACAGCAGATGCTTCCTCCCACCAAGAACGCCCACACGCAATTTTTGGCAGTGGGAGATTTCGGTGCCCTTGCATCGGCGTATTTTTTGTAGGTTTGCTTGTCCATATTTTCTTACGCCTTTACTTTCTGACCGTAGGTCTCTTTCGCTTCGCTTATCTTCTTCTCTTCCGCCGAGGGCGTAGGATAAAGCCCCCTGCCGTGCATCATATTGAATACCGTTTCCTGTATTCTGTGTTCTTCCTCAAGAAGATTTTTAAAACAGCTTACCACCTCGGGGGTAGCACTCTCCAAAAGCGAGGTGTTGTACGACGCGGTGGTATATTTCTGAGTTCCCAACAGGTCGGTAAGAATCTCTTTTTCTCCGTAATTTTCCTGATTCATATTGCCCTCTCCTATTTAAGATTTGCAAAAAGCTCGTCGTAGTGTCTCTGATGCATCTGTGCTATCTGCTCAAAATTGCTCTTCATTTCGCTGTCCTGTGTCATAGACGCGTAAAGCTTGTACTTCGCCACGAGGTTTTCCTCGTCACCAAGTCGGTCCTTGATTATTCCCAATTCCTTTTCGGTTATCTGTGCCATACTTCCCTCTCGTTATAAATATGCTTTCATTCTTTCTACAGTATCCTCTTCAAAAGCCATAAGCCTTCGGGCAATCGGCTCGGCATCGCCGTAGTCATCGGCTTCGTTGAGCCTCTTTTGAATGTCGGTTATTCCCATAACCGCCCCCTCTATCACCATTTGGGCAATGTGAGAGGATGTCTTGTCTATCATAGTGTTCATTTTTATACCCATTTTCGCCATAAGCCTTGAAAAAGCACTTTCCTCAAGCGGCTTTTCGCCGTTCTTTTCCAAAATCTCTTTTGCCTCTCTGGCAAACTCCTCATAGCGTGAAAGCTGAAGCGTAAGCTCGCTCTCAAGCCCCGTGTCGTTTACCGAAGGCAACAGATTCAATATTGCCTCAGAGCCCATCTTTGCGTTGCGGTAAATATCGCAGCACAAAGAAGCCTCGGCTTTCATTTCGGCAACTGCGGTTTTTGACATAAAATCACCTCCGTCAACACTGTTGACGTTTTTATTGTTTGCCGTTTTTTTATTTTTATATCGTCAAAATATTGACACCGGACGAAATAAATGGTAAAATTTATTTGTAGATAACCTGTAAATACATTAAAGGAGAATTTTATGAAAACAAACGTAAAAATAAAAAAGCTTGATAAAAACGCCGTAATTCCCACTTACGGCTCCCAATACTCCGCAGGTGCCGACCTGTATTACGTAGGCTCAGAGCCGCTTACAATAGAAGCAGGACAAACTGTGCTTGTACACACCGGCGTGGCAATGGAGATTCCCGAAGGGCTGGTAGGGCTTATTTTCGCACGCAGCGGACTTGCCACAAAGCGTTCGCTGGCACCCGCCAACAAGGTCGGCGTCATAGATTCCGACTACAGAGGCGAGATAATGGTGGCACTTCACAATCACTCAAGTCTCCCGCAGACAATAGAAGCAAAGGAACGTATCGCACAGATAGCCTTTGTTCCCTACGTTGCCGCCGAATTTGAAGAAACCGAAGAGCTTGGCGACACCGAACGCGGAACGGGCGGTTTCGGACGCACCGGAAGAAAGTAATTATCGTTCAAATCAAAAAAGCTGTCCTGACGGACAGCTTTTTCATTCAGCTTACGCGGTCTTATATTATTCTTTCCCTCATCGTCTTTGGCGAACCGCCAAACTGTTTTTTAAAGGCTTTTGTAAAATGCCCCATATCGGTAAATCCGCTTTTTTCGGCAATTTCCGCTATTGACAGGTCGGTGGATTGCAGGCGGTCAAGTGCCTTCGTGAGTCTGTAGTAAAGCAGATATTGGTGAAGCGAACGCCCCGTGTGCTTTATCATCAGCCTGTTAAGGTAGTTGGGGTGAAAATTCAAGGCGTTTCCGATGTCGGTGTTTGAAAGGTTATCCATATAGTGCTCCTGAACGTAGGAAATCACCACGTTCACCGTCTTTTGCGGTGCTCTGTCCGCCCCCAACGTGAGAATACGCGCCGACATAATAAGAAGCTGTTTGAGCATTGCCGACTCGTTTTGAGAATGATATATTCTGGCGGTGGTAAATTCATCAAACACGTGATATATTATGGCACCCAATTCGCTTTGACCGTGAAGTACAAAGGGCTCCTCAAAGCACTTCAGGTCGGAAAAACCGGACTTTTCAAGCTGTCTGTCAAGCTCATATTTTTCTTGGGATACAGCAGGCGAGATAGGTATCGACAGATGCGAAAAATCATAGCCGAAATCAAAATTTATACCTATAAGCTTTGCGTTGTCCTCGTGAGTACCCAAAACGTAGACTTCTCCCGACGGCACATAGAGCAAGGAATTTTTTACAAGAGTGTATGCGTTGCTACCAACATTTATCTGTATTTTCCCGCTTTCGCAAAAGAAAATACGGTGGTCATATCCAAGTCTTGTGCGGAGCGTATACATATATTGCGGCTCAATATAATGTATGTATCTTACAAATGGAGCAAGTTTATCGGCGTTCATGGCTTTCCCCTTCCATATCTTTCTGTCTATATTATAGCATTAATCGTATTTTTGTCAATAAGAAAGGTTTATTTTTTCCAATTTTATGTTTAAAGTGTACCTTTGTAAAAAGACGAAAAAGAGTTATAATCTTTACGTAGAAATTAAAAAATAACTCAAGGAGAAAAAATATGCTTGAAAGAATCCCCGAAAAAATCCCGAAAATAGGCGTGTTTGCCGTTGCCCACAGTGCATATTGGTCACAGTTTGAAGGGCTCAGAGAAAATATGGATAAATTCCACAACGACCTCGTTTCGCTTATAGGTGAAAACAAGGTTGAAATAGTTGACCTCGGTATGGTTGACGAAAGCGACAAGGGCTTTGCCGCAGCAGAAAAATTCAACGCCGAAAACGTTGACCTTATCTTCTGCAATATGATTACCTATGCCACCTCTTCGGTTTTCGCTCCCGTGCTTCGCAACTGCTCCGCACCTATGGTGCTGGTTGCACTCCAGCCCAGGAGTGCTATGGACTACACACGTGCAAATACCTTTATGCAGCTTGAAAACGACAACATCTGCTCGGTTCCCGAGTTCTGCGGCGTTGCACTCCGTATGAACAAAACCATTCACGACGTTATCATCGGCAAGCTCTACAATGACGAAAAGGCAAAGAAAGAAATTGCCGAGTGGTGCACGATAGCGAAGGCTCTCCGTGCTATGAAGGGTACCAGAATCGGTCTTATGGGCCACGTACTTGAGGCTATGTACGATATGCACACCGACCCCACCGCATTCTTCTCCGCCTTCGGAATCCACGTTCCGCTGCTTGAGGTTGACGACCTGCTTTGCGAGTACAAAAAGGTTACCGACGAGGAAATTGAACGTGAGAAGAAAGTAATACTTGAAGAGTTTGACACCCCCGACCCCAAGAGCGACCCTCTTACAATGAAGCTTACCGACGAGGATCTTTACAAATCCGCAAGAGCCTCCGTCGCCCTTGAGCATTTCAGAGTAAAGCACAATCGTGACGGTCTGGCATACTTCTACAACGGTGCGGAAGGAAGCGAGCACAGAATGATTGCAAGCTCTCTCATTCTCGGAAACTCCATGCTTATCGCACGCGGTATTCCTATGTGCGGTGAGTACGACATCAAGACCTGTCTTGCTATGTACATAATGGACAGCATCGGCATCGGCGGAAGCTTTGCGGAAATTCACCCCTTTGACTTTGACAGCGACTGTATTCTCGTAGGTCACGACGGACCTCATCACATACAGCTTGCAGAGGGCAAGCCCGTGGTTCGTTCGCTCAAAAAGTATCACGGAAAGGAAGGAAGCGGAGCCTCTGTTGAGTTCAAGCTCAAGGAGGGCGACTTCACTATGCTGGGAATCAACCAGAATCCCGACGGCACATTCAGATTTATCATCGGCGAAGGCGTGTCCAACGACGGTCCCATTCCGCCAACAGGAAACACCAACACACGTGCGTCCTTTCTCCCCGACACTCCCACGTTCATCAAGAAATGGTGTATGTCGGGTCCCACTCACCACTTTGCACTTGGTACGGGTAAATATGCCGGCACTCTCGAAAAGCTCGGCAAAATCCTCGGCGTAACCACCGTTGTGGTGAAATAATATAATTGCATTTCGAAAATAGATGTCTAAACGACATCTATTTTCTTTTTTGGGACAAAAAGCGGCGAGGGATGTGTTCGCACTCGCCAAGTCCAGAAAGGTTTTTGCGGAGCTTTTTGCAAAAAGCGACCTCTTGTGCCCGCAGGCACTCGGCGTTTCTTTTGGGAGCTTTTCTTTGCGCCTTTTGTGTCAATGAAAAGCGGAGTTCCGAATTATGCCTTACAAAACCGCTGTAAGCCTACAGAAATAAAGCTATCCAAACCGTTAGTCCACTTTTTCTTTTTGAAGCCAAAGGCGCAAAAAGAAAAAGTTCGCAAAAAG
>JAFTLM010000131.1 GCA_017455945.1 Clostridia bacterium
AGTTCGGAAGAATTACAAATAACGCAATAGCCTGCGGTTTTTGCTTTGATATGGACGACCTCTACGTAAGAAAAGAAGAGGCGGCAACAGACAGAACCTACTATTATAAGAACAGTTTCGATTCCTTGGTATATAACACCACAGCCGTTCCTACCTACAACGGAATGACGGAAATAGCCAATAAGGGAACCTATAAGTTCAGAGGAACTACCGCCAATATGGCTATGGCGACAGAGACTGTAGGCGACAAGACCAACGGTTACTTTGCTGTGGGAAGCGGTGCGGAGCTGAGACTTCTTGACTACTACCAGCTTTTCCAGGACGGTAACTGGACGGCTACCTTCAAGCTCAGGGGTAACGTAACGGCGGGCGAAAACGGTGCTGTTACGGTGGCTCCCATAATGAACCTCTACAACTACAACAATGCCAACACGTTACTTTATCTTGACAGCGACGGATATTTGTATCTCGGTCACAAGGCAAACAAGTCTCCTATTGCCAAAGTGCCGTCTCTGACCTCGGGCAAATGGGTCGAGGTGACCGTGTCCTGTATGGTTACCAACAAGAACAAGAACACGGGTAATTTCATCGGCGGAAACCCCTCAAACGGACGCTATTCTTACGCTCTCTGGGTTGACGGTGAGCTTTGCGGTACGCTTATGAGCGGTGACAGCGGTACCGCCTTCAGAACCGAGATGTCAAGCAATCTTTTGATAACCAACTACTCGTTTACAAAGACGGAACTTACGGCGATGCCCACAGCCGATGACCTTTCGGGCTTTACCCTTTACACCGACGAAAGCTCGGATACCCTCAAGGTATACAAGAATGAAAAGGGTGATTTTTATCAGATAAAGGGTACTACCACAGACGGTGCTTTCACATTCGGCTCGGGTGTAAAGGTCACAATGCAGAACAAATCGGATAAGGTTGACTATATTGATTTCGGTAACGCCACATCTCGTGACGGGACTCCCGGTACTGCGGCAAGCGTTCATATAGACGACCTTGAGGTTTACTCGGGTATCAACCATAAGAGATTTGCTCTTGCTGAAAGCGATACTATGGGAATTGTAAACGAGGTCAAGTTCGCCAACCTTACAAGTGCGCTTTCTACGAATATAGGTAGTTGCTACAGTACGGTGGGATCGGGTAACAACACCACCGCAAAGGGCGGTACGGACGGAGTTGCATACGGCTGGAGAATTGACGACAACTACGTTACAAGAAAGGTTGACGGCGATAAGAACTACGTTACTCTTTCAAATCTTACCGCTTCGGACACCTACTACGACCTGCATATCACAAACACGGGCGGAAAGATGTTCTCGGCAAAGCTGACGCTGAGAAACCTTGTTTCGTCGGGTGAGAACAGACTCTTCAGATTTAAGCGTCAGAGCGAGACAGCCACCTCGGCAACCTTCTTTGATACGCTTTATACCGAGGCTA
Source organism: Clostridia bacterium (assembly GCA_017455945.1). GTDB lineage: Bacteria > Bacillota > Clostridia > Oscillospirales > CAG-272 > RGIG8775. The sequence goes on from JAFTLM010000131.1 coordinate 1,450, forward strand.
CAACGGGAAATCTCTACTTCAAGATGAACAGCGAGAATTGCTATCTCGTTGACAAAGACGGTAAAAATTATTCGGTTGCGGGAAGCGACTGGGTAACTCCCGAAATTATTATTGACGATCGCGGAGATAAGACGTACGTTACGTTCCTTGTGGACGGAGTGGGCGTTTACTACAAGAACAGTGAGGGTATAAGCCCCGCAAAATCGCTTTATCTCGGCGGCGACGGTTTTCACGAACGCAGTGACGCCATAGACCAGAGAGTTATACTCTACCGTATAGACGCCTATTCGGGTGCAAGTGTGGATATTTACTCGGGAAGTGTTCAGTACGTAAGCAGTCTGCCCGAAATAGAAGAGGTTGGCAAGCCTTACTTTGACAAGGATTCCGCTGCCTACACGGGTAAGGTCTACTCGGCAGAGGTTGGACTTAAGAACGTGAATTACGCAAGCGACTCTTCGCTCTTCCGGCTCAGACGCTCGGATGCGGACGAAAGCTCTGTGACAGAGTTTGATCCCCTCTTTGTTGAGGCGACCACCGGAAATCTCTACTTTGAGGATTACTACGGAGCAAAGCGTTATCTTGTTGATGCTCAGAGAGTAAGATACTCTGTGGCAGGTGAAACAGTTACCACTCCCAAGGTTATATTTGACGAGACAGGCGACAAGATATTCGTTACCTTCCTTGTAGACGGAAAGGTTGCTTATTTTGACACCGAGGATGGGCTTGTGCCTGCGGCATCGCTCTACATAGGCGGCGACCTGATTAAGGCGTGCCAGGCGTTGGCGGTTCACAAAGTGAGAATCTACAGCTTGGCGGAAATTCCCGACGGAACTGTGGTTGACAACACAAGCGCAAAGCTTGAAAATGTTTCCTCACTTCCCGAGGTTACTCCCATAAAGTGGGCTGACGAGGCGTATATCGATTTTTCCGAGTACGCAAGCCTTGAGGAGCTTCTTGAGGCATACGAGGGACAGATTGAAATCGTTGACAGTGTAAAAACCGTGAACGAGGTTCAGGTTGTGACACCCGTTACCCTTGAGAACGGCGTTCTCAAGATACCGAATGGCGGAATGCTCAGGTGGATAGACCACAACGCTGTTCTTATCGATTATCTTGAAAATCACAGAGGTGCCGTAAACGGTCAGTACGTAAACGGCTTTACCATCGAAATGAAGGCGAAGGCAACGGGAGCTACGTCCCTTGTTATGCTTGAGCGCGGAACCTATAAAAACGACGCTTTGATTTATATGAACGGAGGTTACGTTCATATGTCGGGCGGTCAAAACTCGGGCTTTGCGTTCAGTCCTGTGGGGGCTGACAGATACACCGAGCTTACGGCTACCTTTACTACGGAAAACAACGAGGTAAACGTCTTTGCCGACGGATACCTTCTCGGTATTTCAAGGTACACTAATTTCAACAAAACTACCGACAGATTGGCAAAGATAGTTATAGGCGGAGGAGACATAGAGCTTTCAGAGCTTCGTATTCACCGCGACCTGGAGAGGGAAATGGCTGCCGAGTCGGGCGAGCTTTTCAAGCTTGACGCCGATATGTTTAATCCCGCAAACAAGAGCGGTGCGTACAGAATAAACACGGAGGGCGTTATGCTTCCCGGTGTGCTTAAATCTCCCGGCTATACCACACGTCTGCAGTACACCGACGACGAGAGCGGCGAGAGCTTCTACTACTTCAACGTGAACACGAAGGGCGCGCTGGAAAACCACACCTACACCGATATATTCCTTAACGGATATCTTGAGGATAAGGTTACGGTATTTGAGTACAACTTCAGATTTACGCCAGGAGGCGACAGCAACGTGGTTGAAATGTGCCAGATAAGAAGAAGTGAAGAAAATGATACTTCTGCTATCTGGGATGACCTGTTTGTTATCAATCCGGCAGGAGAATACAGAGTATTTGGCACAGGAAAGCTTTGCGATGCCGACGGAAATCTTCTTGTAGCATCGGGTGAGGAATGGAACAATCTGGCTATCATATACGATGCCGATGCAGGTCTTGTAAGCTACAGACTTAACGGAAAAATTCCTTACTACAAAATGGGCGGTGAGGTGGCTCTTGCCGACAGAATTCAGCTTCCCGCATTCCGTAACTACAGAATGGATTCTGCTGAGACAAGAGTAAGAACTCTCGGCTTTGCCGCAGCTTCAAAGCATATTGTTGATGTTGCGGATATCAATATTTACACGGTAGGCGACACCGCAACGGCAGAGTACGTGGGCGTGCAGGTTGCCACCGACAACACGGAGGAAAATGCTATCCGTCTTATCGCGGGTCTTGATATGCTCTACTACGAAAGAGCGGGCTTTGACGTGACGGCTTACGGCACGGACGGCGAGGCACTTTCGGAGACGGCAAGGACTTACGATACAAGCAAGGTATATTCTTCGTTTATCGAGACGGTTTCAGGCGTTGAACGCAACGTCTACCCCGAAGACAATGGCTACCGTTACTTTGTGACGGCAAATGTCACCGACGTTCCTTCGGAGGCGGTAAGACTTAAGGTTACTCCATTTACTACGGTAAAAGGAGTTAAGTACGGCGGCGCTTCGGTAATGCTTGACGTAGATTTCAATAAGACAGAGGACATCGTTACTACCAACTCAAAGAGCGAGAAGCCTATGGGTACGAACACCTCGGGCAACTTCAGCACTACCGAGATAGTCAAGTTTACCAACGACGGAGCTCTTGAGCTTAACGGACTTGATGCGGAATTTGCATTTGCGGCTGTGCTTGACGGCGGAGAGGTCAGCGTAAACCTTACCAACGCAAAGGGCGAGGTTGCGGAAAAGACCGTGATTGACATTTACGTTGACGGAGTTCTTGTAGAAGAAGGACTTGAGCTTGACTTCGGACGTCACTCGCTGGTGCTTGCCGACGGGCTTACAGGCGAACACAGCTTCAAGATAGTCAAGCGTTCGGGCGGTGACTTCGTATGCGTCAACACCATAAACTTCAACGGTGAATTTGCCGAGAAGGCTCCCGCACTTTCAAGAGAGGGCGGCGTGAACGTGGTTGTCAAATCTCCCGCATCGGGTGCCGAGTACGGTGACGTATACGTTTACACGCAGACCTCCGACGAGAGCGGCGACTACTACATAATGTACATATTCAAGTACCTCAACTACGGAATTGACGAAAAAATGACCGACGGTGATGCTTCCACCGTTGCAAACTATTCAAGCGGCGGCGGCAATACGGCGTGGAACTGCCATATGTACAGAGTCCGTGAGGCGTTCATCTATAAGCAGAACGAGGACGGAAGCTATACAAAGGTATGCTCGCTTCTTCACCAGGGCGAGATATCCGTGGCTATAAAAGAATTCTACGAACAAAAGAGAGCGGCAGACTTTGTGGGCGGATACCACGGAGACGAGAACGCCGTGTCGATGACCTTCTTTGTGGACGGCAAAGAGCTTGACACCACAAAGGCGGGTACTTATAACGGCAATACTACCCTCGAGTTTGTTCAGAATTCCATGATAAACAGATGTAACGAGCCCGACACGCCTCTTCTTGCTCACAATCAGCACTTCCTTGTTGACACCAACGGCTTGAGAATAAACAGAAATCTTGAGGTGCTTGCCGACGACTTTGCACCCTGCCACGACCAGGGCTACACTATGATGGCTACCGTTTACCGTACCGGTGCGGCTTCCAAGAGGGACGTTGATGAGAGCTCCACGGACGAAACTGTTCTGGCGGGCGGCGTGAGCAGCTACAACATCAAGACGATGTCGGTTCTTGATGCCAACGGCGGTCTTGCCGACGACAGCTCGGTATTTGATATGACCGACGGAAACTATCCTTACATAAGCGGAGACGAGCGTTCTGTTTCCTGTGCGTCCGACACCAAGCTTATCAACCGTTATGCTAAGTACGAGGGTGATAAGGGCGTAAACGGACGAGTGGGTTACGTTATAAGCGACGCAAGTATGGAGACCAAGAGCACCACGGTGCAGGTAAGACTTACCTACGGTGACAACAAGTGGTACGCTTGCATAGGCTCTTATGCGGCTACCGGCGACGCGTGGGCTGCGGCAACGGCTAACGGTGCGGCGGCAGGCTTGTGGAAGGGGCTTATAGTTCCAAAGGGTGAGGAGTGGAACCTTAACACTTACTACATCTTCGACTATAACAACGCGGATATAGAATAAAATAAAAAATAAAACCGATGTTTTTGACCTCGGTTTTCTTTTTTTTACAAAATCAGCGGTGCGGCGGGGATTGTTGATTCGTCTGCATCTGAGGTGGAGGGAAAACTGCTTCGGTTTTGAGCAATTATCGCTTCAGTGGGGATATGATATCGCTTTGCAATGTCCCAAACGGTATCGGTGGGGGAAGGGAAGCAAACGGTCATAGTGCTGTCCTTGTCGATATAATCTCCGAAAATCACCTCGTCCAAAGCCGTAAGTTCGGATTTTGAGAACATTCTGCCCCGTGTGTACAGCTCGCAGTCGCACAAAAGACGTCCGCTTTCGATTTTTGCCGTCGGAGGCAGGGCGGTTATGCTGAATTCGGCGAACATAGGCTCTCCGTCTACGCTTTCGGTTTCGTATCTGAAGGGAATTTTAAATTCCTTGGCTGAATACTCGTTTTGAACTTTTGTGAGCAAATCTACGGTCGTTTCACCCACCAGGATTGATTTTTCGCCGTCAAATTCGATGCTTTTCACCACTGCATTTGAAGTTGCGTTTATTATTTCGGCACCGTCAAGCCAATCCTCTTCCTCTTGATTCTTCCTGAGATTCACGCTGAAATTTCCTGAAACAGATTTTGAAGAGTAGGGAAATTCACAGCGTTTTTCTGTGGTTTGAGAGCTTACTTCGGTGGAAAAGAGGTCTCGGGTGTACTCGGCAAGTCTTTCCTCCGAACAGCAAAGCTCAATGCAGACGGTGGCTTCGCAGAATATTCGGCTGTCTTCTACCGAAAATACGGCGTTTGTGCAACAGACGTTTGCCAAAGTTTCGCAGGCGGGGCTTATGCCGTCGGCATCTATAACCTCGGCAAAGGGAATCTTTTTATGCAGGGTAAAGGGGGCGGTCTCGCCGTCGTCGCAGGAGACGAGGAGGGTCATATGTAGGGTTCCTTTAACCGCCGCGCTTCCTCGGGAGGTTTCAATTTCCTCGGCTACGGCTACGGCGTCGTATGAAACAACCCGCAGGTCGCCGCCGACTTCTGTGACGAAATCCTCGGAAAGCTTGAATTCGCTTGATATGGGTGAAAATACGTGCGAGTAGGAGCTTTGCCCTTTAAGCCGTCTGACGCAGGAGGGATTTTCGACGTAGGTGGTGTTTTCGGTCAGTTCTTTTTCGCAAAATCCTCTCACGCGGCCCTTCAGTCTGCATTTCAGCGAAAGCTTTCTGGGGGCGGTGGCACGGGAAACGAGGCTTTCGGGTTGAACCTCGCAGAGGAAAATCTGATTTTCAGGGCATTTTTCAGAGGGCTTTGCCGCTTCTGCAAGCTCGTAAGTCTCTTCCGCTTCGGTGGAATAAAGCTCTCCGTCGTTTGCTGAGTAAAGAATGTTATAGATTATTCTGCCGTTTACGCCTATGCGGTTTCCGTCAAAAAAGCCTTCGGGCGGTGCTGTCTTTACGCTCACTTTAAGCAATCTTCTCACTTCGGGTTCGTAGTCGGGCATAGAAATTTCGGTGCTTATATCGCCGCTCATAATTTTGTCGCAAAATTGCGTGGTGATTCTGTCGTTCATTTTTCTTCCTCCGAGTAGTTTGTTTTGGTACATTTTATGTATCGGTTGTCCGCAATATGAGAGAATTTTGCGGGAGACGAAAATAAATTTAAAAATACCCCTTGATTTATTCGGCACTTCGATATATAATATAAGATGAGTATTTGTCACATTTTATAAAAACGGAGGTTGTGAAAATGGAAAGAGTATCAAAGCACAATTATTACCTTGATATCGCCCAGACCGTGGCAGAGCGCGCCACCTGTCTGAGAAAGAAGTACGGCTCGATAATAGTCAAAAACGACGTTATCGTTTCCACGGGCTACAACGGTTCGCCCAGAGGAAGAAAAAATTGCTCGGACATAAATTTCTGTATGAGAGACAAGCTTCAGATTCCCAGAGGCGAGAGATACGAGCTGTGCCGTTCGGTTCACTCGGAGCAGAACGCCATAATCGCCGCACCCAGAGAGCAGATGCTGGGAGCTACCCTGTATATGGTATGCGTTGACCCCTCCGACGGTTCGGTTGTACCCGGAACCACAAGCTGTATGATGTGCAAGAGAGTGGTTAT
>JAFTLM010000132.1 GCA_017455945.1 Clostridia bacterium
TATAATTTATCTTTTCGCACAAAAAACTATGCTGTCAGGTAAGGCGGCAGGGATATGCACGTCTTTTTTTGAAATAATACACGTCTCGGAAACCAAGCTCACGCAAATGCTCCTTCGCCACATCGAAATTAGCCGACGCTTCACTGACTACGTGTGCATCTGAGCCGAGAGTTACAAGATATCCGCCCAGACGGCGGTACTCCGCAAGTATCTCTTTGCACGGCACAAAATCTCCAAGTGCCAGCGACAGACTTGACGTGTTGAGCTCAAGGGCAATTCCCTTCTCTATAATAAGTTTGAGTATTTCGGTAATCGCTCCGCGATGTTTTTCCATATCCACCCTTCTGCCGTATCTGCCGACCACGTATCTCAGCGGACAGGTCAGATGTGCCAGAATATCAAAATCGCCAAGCTCCACCGTTTTTTTCAGGTCGGCAAAGTAGCTCATCATAAAACCGTCAATCTCCTCGTCGCTTTCACAAGAAAAATCCCTTGTGGAATAGGCAACAAGCTCACCGTCCTTCAGCGTGGAATGAACCGAGCCTATTATCACGTCGTAATCGCAAAGCCTCTCCACCCGCCTCATCATATCAACGCAATGTATTCCGTCGCCTATCTCAACTCCCACAAGGAGCCTGGAAAAAGCGTCGTTTCGGGCGTTGAGCTCCATTGCGTCGTCCGCCGCACGCCTTATGTTTTCAAAAGCCTCGCGGAGCTTGTAAAATCCCACGTCGCTGTGATTTGTAACTGCCACAAAGTCGGTGCCCGTCTTTGACTGTGCCTCACGCATATCGAAAAGGCTCACCCGACAGTCGTGAGAATGGTTCGAATGTGTGTGCATATCGGCGGTAATCCCCTCGTTGACGGGAGGCTTTATCTGCCCTCTCGTCCAAACAGCGTCGGCTTCCAACGCCTCCGCCCTCGCCAGGGCCTCGGTGCAGTTAACCTCGCCCAGCTCAAGAAGGGCGTATTTTTTCACCGCCTCGCAAAGCTCTCTTGCCGCCGAATTTACGTCAAGCCTCACCGAAAGCCTGCTTTTCGGTATATTTCTCCCTATACGTTCAAGCATCTCGCCGTCAACCTCACCCTCATAGCAAAGCCCTATTTTCGGCAACGTCTTGGCGGCAAACTCCAGCAAAGAAAGACTTCTGCACACAATTCTAACCCTGCTCCCATAGTCTCCCAGAATCGAGAAAAGTGCCTCTCTTTCGTCGCCCGAAAGCCTTTCGTGGCTACTTCCAATAGATATCACTATCCCCGACTTGGCGGCAAACTCCAGAACGTCAAGCAGGAACGGTATCGCCGTTCCCTTGAACTTTCGTGAAAAGCCTATTCCGAAATCGTATTCCAACGCCTGCTCGTAGGTTATGTCACGCACCGACACCTCCCGAGGAATAAGCGCGCCGCCCGGCATTCGCGCGGTTCGGTTGACCGTATCGTCGCAAAGAAGCACAAACTGACCGTCCGACGTTATATTTATTTCGATCCCCACCGAATTATAGCCCTGTTCGGACGCCGCCTGTATCGATTCAACTGTATTTTCGGGGCATTCGGTACAGACGCCCAAATAAGCTTGAAACTTCACTTCCGCTTTTCCTTTCACAAAAATCTTGACAAAATTCAAATTCAGTATTATAATAAGACAAAACGCTCAAATTGTCAACACACGCCGAGTGTTTTTATCATTCGTTCACAATCTTGAGCGTATTCCGAGGAGGTTTTTGACCAAATGAGCAAAGAAAGAGACAAAATAATACTTGAACTTCTCTTAAAAAAGCAAAAGGTAACGGTTAAGGAGCTGGCGGCGGCACTCTACGTAAGCGAGCCCTCCGTCAGGCGTGACCTGGCGGGCCTTGAACGCCAGAATCTTATAAAACGCACACACGGCGGAGCTATGATTGAGGAAGGTGCTCTTTCAAAAAACAAGATTCCGTTTAAAGTCAGGGAGCTTGAGGAAAGCAGTGCCAAGGTGGTAATGGCAAAGGCGGCGGCAGAGCTTGTGGAGGACGGAAACATTATATTCCTCGATGCGTCCACCAGTGCCTACAACGTAATTCCCTTTCTCAAAGAAAAGAAAAATCTTACGGTGGTCACCAACGGCGTGCGTGCCCTGGAAAAGCTTGCCGAGTATGGGATAAACACAATCTCCACGGGCGGTGCTCTCGACCCCGCCTGTATGTCGCTGGTGGGCGAGGAGGCGTACAAAACCATAGAAACCATAAACGCGGATATTTGCTTCTTTTCCTGCAGAGGGCTTGACAGCGATGGCAATCTTACCGACATATTTCAAGCCGAAAACTACATACGCGAACGTATGATCAAGCATTCAAAACGTGCCTATCTGATTTGTGCAAAAGAGAAATTCGGAAAGAAATATTTCCACAATCTCTGCCACAAAAGTGCCCTGGACGGAGTAATCAGTTCGTAAACAGTGTTTTTTGAGGTGTGTTCGCACAAAAACATTCTACACTGACTTCTTTGCTTGTTTTCTGTTCATCGGCATAGCCTTTTTTGTACCTCGCGACTATCGCGTGGTTTTCGTAATACGAAAAAAGAGCTGACACGAAGTCAGCTCTTTAATTTTTGCTTTTATTTATTCATACTAAGGTTGAACGCCGCATCGTCAAGCTTGTCGATAAGTTCGTCAAGACCTGTCTGGTACTTAACCTTATTTGCATCGTACTTCTGAGCAATATCAGTATCAAGAACTCTGAAGAGGCTTCCTATACCCTCAAGGCTGTGGGTAGAGAAGCAGAATCCAAAGTTGTACGTAAGCGAGTTTACAATAAGGTCATACATAGCCGCATCCTCGGGAGCGTCGGAATATTTTCCTTTAAGAACGGTGTCGTAGTAAGCGGGAACAACCTGCTTGTAGGACTCTGCCGCCATAAGCTCAAGAGTTGCACCTATCATATCAAGATCCGTAGCCGAAGAAAGAACTACAACAAGAGAGGAAATGTTAGCCGCAAGGGTTCTGTAATCCTCCTGCGCCTTGTCATACTTGGGAAGAGGAAGCACGCCGTACTCGTCGGTCATATTTCTGAATGTCTGACCGCTGGAAATAAACGCACGTACAAAGAGCTGATTGCCTGCCATAAACTCGTCGAAAAACTCTCCCGACGCGCCAACGTAGGTACCCTCGTTTTCAAGATGGAGCCACTTAAGCTTCTCAAAAGCGTCAACGGTATGCTCGTTGTAGAAGGTAAGCTCGGGATATCCGTCAATCATTGTGGTAATGTCGATACCCATAGCGGCAACCCAAGCATCCATCGCACCGTCACCCGCAGAGTTCGCATAAGTAAGACCAAGCTGGTCGCCTATGTTGATGATACCGTCGCTGTTTCTGTCCTCCCAGGCACCCGCAACGTACTCATACATCTTGTCAACAGTCCACTCGTCGTTCTCAACCAAAGTGTAAAGGTTGTCGCCTGTGGTGGAATACAGCTCGTTAAATATGTTCTTGTTGTAGAAAAGAGTAACACCGAAGCCTATTTCGGAAATTGCTATATCACCCGCAAGGAAGTAAACGGTGTCGAAAAGTGTTGTCTCTTCGATAATCGACTTGTTCCACCAGGGCTTGTCAAGGTTGATGTGAGGAATATCAAGCACGTTGTAGTAGAGTCCCTCAACCGCAAGTGCGGAGCCCGCGGAAGCGTAGATAGCCGCAGCATCGTAGTCGCCGCTCTTGGTAAGAACCGCGTTACGAAGCGACTGGTCCCAGCCCGACGAAGAGTATGCGGTTGCAATCTGATTTATCTCAACACCCAAACGCTTCTCTACAGTTGAGTTTCTGTAGTACACCGCATCTGTAAGAGTGTCGTTTACAGTCTTTTCAACGTCCATCTCATTGAGGAACATCTCTCTGTCACTGCGGACAAAGAAGGTCACTTCGTTATCCTTGGCATTGGAAAAGTCAAGCTTGGGAACGGTGTCCTTAACGTCCGAGCGGTTTGCCGTATCGGTTGCCGACGTGCTGCCGGGATTTTGGGGTGCATCTGTGTCGGGAGCATCGGTAACAACAGGCTCCTTTGTTACCCCGTAGCCATCACCGCCGCACGCTGCAAAGCAAGACACAGCCATAATCAAAGCAAGTAAAAGCGATAAAATTTTTGTTGTTTTCATTGCATTCTTCTCCATTCGTTTTTTGTTTGATAAAACTAACCGATTATATTGTACAACAACAAATTTAAAATGTCAACAATTTTCCGAAAACTTCGGTATATAATACACAAATTTCGTAAAATATGCAATATGTTAAACTTGGTTATTTACAAAAATTTTCTATGTAGTTGTCGATAGCCGCCTTTATTATTTCAATCGCCTCCGCACGTCCGCTGACCTCGTCCACAGCAGTGGTTTTATTTTCCAGGTTCTTGTAGACAGAGAAAAAGTGTCTCATTTCGTCAAAAACGTGTTTGGGAAGCTGGTCTATGTCGGTATAGATGTTGTAGTTGGGGTCGCTGAACGGAATGGCGATAATCTTTTCGTCGTTTTTTCCGTTGTCAACCATCGAGATAACGCCTATGGGATACGCACGCACAAGGGTGAGCGGCTCAAGAGGCTCGGAGCAGAGCAAAAGCACGTCCAGAGGGTCGTTGTCGTCGCCGTAAGTGCGTGGGATAAAGCCGTAATTTGCGGGATAGTGGGTAGATGTGTAGAGGATTCGGTCGAGAATTATAAGACCCGTCTCCTTGTCAAGCTCGTATTTTTTCTTGCTTCCCTTTGAGATTTCCACCACGCAGATAAAATCCTCGGCGGTAATTCTCTTTGGGGATATGTCGTGCCAGATATTTGACATATTTATTCCTTCTTTCGTTTCAGAGTAGGTATATTTTATCACAACCGCCCTGTTTTGTCAAGTGCCGCGTCGCGAAGCGGGGGGGTGTTCGCACCGCACCCATAAGAGCCCCCACGCCAGTGGGTGCGAGTCAAGGCTGCA
>JAFTLM010000133.1 GCA_017455945.1 Clostridia bacterium
AGAAAAATGCCGTTTGGGGAGTTTCGCTCACTGCGGTGAGCGACAAGGCTTGTGCAGCCTTGACTCGCACCCACTGGCGTGGGGGCTCTTATGGGTGCGGTGCGAACACACCCCTCGCCGCTAAACTACAATTTTTACAACAAAATAACACCTTTGCTACACGGCAAAAAAACTGCAGGTGCAAGGCGGAAGCTCTACGCTTCCGCTGTTTTCTTTTTGCCCTTCAAGCTTCGGCAGATTGCCGTTTTCATCAAGCAACAGCTCTTTTCCGTTAAGAAAAACCGTGCGGCTTCTGAGACTTCCTCCTCCCGAAAGAGTGTAACGCTCGGCTTCGGCGGGCAACGTTACCGTCACTGTGTCGCTTTCGGAGTTGTTTATTATCAAGAACGCAAAACCGTTTTTGTCTTTTCTTGAGTGGCAGTAAACGTGAAGCTCGTTTGCACAGAGACTTCTGCAGTCGTACACGTCGCTTCCCATAAGCCTTGTCCACAACAGCACCGCATAATAATTGGGGCGGGGAACAAAGGTCTCACGCTCCAGAAAGCCGTAGTCGGAGGAGGCTAAGGTGTTGTGAAATATTATTCCGTCGCTCACAACGGCGAAGGAACCCAGCTCCGAAAGAGTCCTGAATACATCAAGATAGGTGGAAGCCCAGGTGTTTCCACCGCCTCCCGCATCGCCCGATTCGGTAACCCACATTTGTCCGTCGGGAACGTATTTATCTCTTAAAACCGCGTGACCTTCCGCATTTTCACGTGCTATTCCCAGATATTCATCGGTATGAGCTTCGTCGGCAGACCAGTGTGCTTGGGGCATAATCTGTGCAAGCCGTTCGGAAATTCCGTTGTAATAGTGGTAGCTGAAAACGTCAAGAGGCACCAATGTTCCTTTTAAAAGCTCGTCGGTAGTGCAGGTTTTCATAAGACTTCCCACACCTGCCGTAAGATGCTTTCCTATACGCCCGACAGAGGTGTCACCCGTGGTGCAGGGACCGACTATCAGACACTTTGGATAATTTTCCTTGACCCAACGGTTGAAAATATCCTGGTCGCGGGCGTAATTCTTTGCCGTATATCCTGCGGGAGCACCCGAAAACTCCAGCATATTCGGCTCGTTCATAAATTCTGCGGCATCTATATCCACACCGTATTCGTGGCTGAAATCAAAAATTTTCTTTGTCTGCGTAAGGTCCAGCGGCCCCCCGTTTTTGTGGTCGCCCGCACAGTTGCTTACCGAAATCAGAAGCTTTCCGTTTACCGCTTTTACAAATTCAAGCACGCCAATCCACTGTTCCTTTGTCAATACGCTTTGGTACCCTTCGGGTGCTTTTCCGCCCGTTTCACCCTCAAAATCGTAGTAGGTTTTGGTTGCCCACGAGCCCGAAACTCTTATCCAGACTTCGCCAAGCTCCTTTGCGTAGCTTCTAAGTCTTTCGTTGTACAGGTCAATGGGCGGATAATATTGCATAAGCTCACCCATAGCGGTGAAGTTGCGTAATTCGGAAAATTTCGGGAAAGCTTCTTTGCCCTCTATCTGTGCTTTTGTGTATTCTTTCCAGAACGTTCCGCCCGTTACCTCGGTCATTTCAATGTTGTATGAAACCAATCTTTTGTCTACACTGCGGATTTTTTTAAAATCACGACAGCTTAAATCAATAAATTTTGTCATTAAATCCCTCCTTTGCAACTAAATAATTTTTCACTTAAAACTTTTATTTTATTCGCCAAGAGCATCGTATTTTTGCACAAAAAAAGATGTGTGAAATTGTTCAAAGTGCTATTTCTGGATTATACAACGTAAAAATTCTGCCTGTTTATTGACGAATTTGCTAAATTATGATAAAATAAAATGTGTTTGCAATATATTCATTGCGCGAAAGGAGATTATATGAAAAACAACAGAATTTCAGCACGTTTGCTGGCGCTTCTTATGGTGCTTATGATGCTTTCTTCGGTGTTCGCCGCACTTCCCGTATCGGCAATAGACATCGAGGAAGAACAGCTTCCCGACTTCCTTTGGGAGCTTGACTTCAACAAAATGAAAGACGTTTTTGACAACAGAGGAAGCACCGATTACACGCTTGAAGGAAAAAACGTAAAACTTCTTGAGGCTCACGGCAAAAAGGCTTTGGGCGTTGTTAACGGAAGCTGTCAGTACTTTATTAACGACGTAAACAATCTTCTCAATAAGTACGATACTTTCTCTATGGAAGCCGATATGTATTTTGAGTCTTATCCCTCGGGAGAAGCAAGTGGAAAGACACCTCACCAGTACCCTATGTCGTTTATGACCTGGATAACCCAGGGCGAGACCGGCGGTGCTACATACCGTTCTATCCGTATTGATGACGAGGGCTATCTTTGCACGGGTACAGACCCCGAAAACAAGCCCGAGCAGAGAACAAGCGCGAAGCTTCCTCTTGGCGAATGGTTCAATATCCGTTTCCTTGTCAGCCCCCTTACAGGCTTCTGCGAGGTTTATATCAACGGTCAGTTGCTTATGAGTCATAGAATAGGTTCTCCCAAGACACTTGCAAAGAGCCAGGTTCGTTTCTTTGACGCACGCTATAACTATACGGCGTACTTCAGCAACATCTCGGTATACACCGACAGCTCTTACCGCATAGGTCTTATCGAAGAACCCGCTGCCGACTTTGCGGGATACCAGACCACAAAGATTGAAAACAACAGCTTTGATCTTCGCATTATTGCGGGAACAAATATCGAGGATATTACAAATTACAACAGTGCGGGCTTTTCTGTTACTACTATGTGGAATGAAAACGGAAATACAGTGGCTTCCGAGAAAAAGTATACTGCCAAAACAGTATACGAGTCGCTTGTAGCTAACGGTAAGACCGTGACTGCGGCGGAGTTGGGTGCAAAGTATCTTGTGGCTGTGCCGGTTGAAAATATTCCTTCCAATAAGGGATACGTTGAAATAGTTGTTCGTCCCTACGTCAGAAAAGACGGAATGAACAAGTACGGCGATGCAATGATACTCAGTTATTCGGGTTCGGAGACTGACGGATATCCCACCTTCAATATGGCGAAAAACTCGGTGGAATATACCGCATTCCCCTCTGACGATACCTTTGTAAGAATCGGAACTCCGGAGAATTTCGGTTCCAATACCAACCTTGTAATCAAACAGTCGGGTAACAGAGACCAGTATACGCGCGAAGTGTTTATCAAGTTCTCTTTCTCGGATCTTGCGGTAAGAAGACTTCTTGCTTCCAGCCGTATCTATCTTGAATTTTATTCCAAGTCTCACCGTGCGCTCAGTGCCGATGAGGAGGCAGAAGGCGGTATTCTTGCCGATATCTGCGGAGTTGATACCAACTGGACCGAAAGCGAGCTTAACGGTCAGAACTTTGAAAATCTGGCGAAGGAACTCGACTACATAGGCGACGTTCGCTACGTTAAAAACGAATACACTCAGGTTGACGTAACCGATTACGTTCTCGAGCACGCTAACGACGGAGCGGTAGCCTTCAAGATATCCAACGTAGATACCGAAACAGGCGGAGAAGGTGCAATTTGCTCCTCCGAGGCAACCTCCGGTTCGCCCAGACTTGTAATCTATCCCATTATGTACAACCACGAAATCAACCTCAGCAAGCTCCAGAACAACGGCTACGAGCCTTGGGGCTATGCCGAAAAAATTGTTGACGAGTGGTTCAGAACAGACTATGACAAGCTTTATGGTCACGAACCCTACAAGACTCTCGGTCTTAAATCTACAGCTTATTCCAAACCCACAGGCGACTATACACTCAGAGTTGATTGGAAATCGAACTCGCCTTCTCAGAAGTGGAATTCCAACGTATACGCACGTTCTATGGAAACGCTTACCGGATTTAACCCCGGTCCTCTCTCCGAATACGACGAGTTTGGCGGAATCACCAACTCGGGAATAAAGGGCGAAGCTACAGGTTTCTTCCATACCGAAAAGCACGGTGAACGTGTATATATTATCGACCCGCTTGGCAATCCCTTCTTCTCTGCGGGTATCAACACTGCACAGCTTGGTGCTACTCAGAATCAGAAGGATGCCGCACTGGCAAAATACGGAAGCGAGGATAACTTCTATAAAGAGGTAACTCAGACACTCCGAGATATCGGTATCAACACGTACTGGGGTGGAGATGATCAGTTCTTTGCACAGAATAAGCTTGCAAGAGCTATAGGTCTCGGCGTTATCTCGGGTTATATGGGAGGAAACAGCCTCAACCTCGGTATTTCCACAGGTGGTTCGGCTAAATTTATGCACAACAACACAATGAATGTGTTTGACCCCGATTATCTCACCTACGCAAAGACTAAGGTTGCAACGGCTCTTGCACCGTACACCAACGATAACCCCTACATTCTCGGTCTTTACTCCGATAACGAGATTCCCGCACAGACAGATATGCTTTACTGCTATCTGACTATAGACCCCACCGAGCCCGTAAACGCATTTTCTTACGCTACGGCTTGGACTTGGTTTATCAGACACACAGGTAATCCCAATCCATCCGTAACCGAGATTACCGACGAAATGTCCGAGGAATTCAAGGCATTTGTTTATAACAGATACTTCAAGGGTGTCACCGACGCTATAAAGGCTGCGGGCTTTGACAATTATATGTATCTTGGTAACAGAGTTCACTCTGATAACAAGACAAGCGAGGGATATCTCCGTGCGGCATCTCAGTACGTTGACGTGCTTACCTGTAACCTCTATGGCGGTCTTACTCCATCCTTTGAGACGATGGAAACCATGTACAAGTACACGGGCAAACCCTTCATAGTTACCGAGTTCTTTACAAAGGCTGACGATGCGGTTGATATGAATGGTTACTCATTGGGTAACCAGACAAATGCAGGCTCCGTCGTTAAGACTCAGGCTGACAGAGCCGCATACTACGAGCACTACGTAATGCTTCTTCTTGAGTCACAGACCTGCGTAGGATGGACTTGGTACAGATTCAGAGATAATGACCAGACAATATACATTGACGAGGGAGGAAACCTCTACAGAGCTTACGATTATCAGAACGAAGAAATAAGCGCGTACGTAAACGTAGTTACGGGAACGGTAATAGAAGACGGTCCTGCGTTTGCTCCTTCGCTTAAAGTGTTCTACAGGGGCGAGGGCGATACCTCCAACCTTGGTTCCAATAAGGGCTTCTTCGACAACAAGATGAACATATACGAAGAGCTTACGGGTGCGGTAAAGGATACGACGGATAATATCTTCAACCTTATAAATTACTTTGACGCTCTTCATAAATAAAATTCAACCGAGCCGATTTATATGAATCGGCTCGGTCTTTTGTGCTAAGGGAATAATGAATTTGCACGTATCCAAAAAGAAACTTCAAATTCTGTTGACTAATCACCTGTTTGGTGATATAATTACAATGGAATATTATCATAAACAGCATATACTGTTAAAAACATTCGGAGGGCTTCTATGAACAAGAAAAATGTGGCTCTGCTTTTTGGCGGGGCATCTACCGAGCACGTTATATCCTGCAAGTCGGTAATGAGCTTTGTAAATAACATCAACCGAGAAAAATATAACCCCATTCTGATTGGA
>JAFTLM010000134.1 GCA_017455945.1 Clostridia bacterium
CACCTCCGTTTTGCACTTAAGACATTTATCAGGTATCTTTGGACTGCTTCTCAAGTTGCTTACGCTTGGCATTTATAATATCGGTAAGTCCGCCGCCTGACGACTTCTGTTTTGCCGCTTTCAACGCTTCTATATTGGACATAATCACCCTTGTGCCGTTATCCGAAAGAACCTCTCGCTGTTTTATAAGCTTTTGTATTCTTCCCACTTCGTCGGGACTGAATGGTTCGTCCATCATTTCAAGCGAAAAGCCTTCTTCTGAATTTTGCAGTTCCATTATTTTTTCAAATATCTTTTTTCCCAAAGATGTGAAGAAATCGTCTGCACAAAGTTCAAATTTTTTTCGTTTAACCGCTTCTCTGTGTTCGTCATACATCAAAAGCATACCGAGAATCGCTTCCTCTGCGGAGTTTGCCGCCACGTTTTTTGTCGCATCGGGATTAACCCTGTCGCCGTAATTTCTGACAGTAAGCTTTATATTCTGGAGTTCTTTTTTGTTTTCAGCCGCACGCCGATTCCTGATTTCACGTTCGATACTGTTTTTCAACACATCCACTGTAAGACCGAGAACAGGAGCAACGTGGGTGATATAGACTTCGCGCTCAACAGGCGAATAGACACCTGCTATTACGGAGCACACTTCCTGAGATGCCTTAACTCTGTCCCCCGCGACGGTAAGGTCATATTTTGATACAATACTGCTGAATTTAAAATCAAACCACGTTCTGCTTTCATCAAGTGCCAGCTTCAGCCTATCGGCTCCGAACGTTTTTATATATTCGTCCGGGTCTTTGGCTCCTTGCATTTTTAAAATTCTTACATCGAGTTCAACCTCGCCCAATATTTTTATTGAACGGTCTGCAGCACGTTGACCGGCCTCATCCGAGACATAGCACACCACTACTTTTTTGGTGTATTTTGTCATCAATCTCGCTTGTTCGGAGGTCAGTGCAGTTCCCAGTGTAGCCACAGCGTTTTGAAAGCCTGCCGCGTGCATTGCAATAACGTCCATATACCCCTCGCAAAGCAGGAGCTGATTTTCACAATGATTTTTAGCATAATTCAAAGCGAACAAATTCTTACTCTTTTTGAATCCCGGAGTATCCGATGTGTTAAGGTACTTAGGCTTGGAGTCGTCCATAACACGGCCGCCAAAGCCTATTATATTTCCGCTTACGTCGATAATCGGAAACATCACGCGGTTTCTGAAATAGTCGTACAGTTTTCCGTTTTTGGGGCTTTTACCGCACAAAAATCCTTTTGTCAATTCCTCTTCGGTATATCCGAGACTTCGCATATGCTGTGTAAGCATTCCGAAATCGTTTGGAGAAAAGCCCAAACCAAAATGTTTTATAACGGCGTCGCTCAAGCGTCTCTTTTCCTTGAGATAAGCCATCGCCTCTTTGCCGTAACGCTCATCATAAAGGCAGGCTCTGAAAAACTTTGCCGCTTCTTTATTCATATCGTATATACGGTTTCTCGATATTTCCTCACGTTTATAATGCTCGTCGCGCGGAATAGTTATTCCCGCACGCTGTGCGAGAAATTCCGCTGCTTGAACAAAATCAAGATTTTCGATTTTTCTGACAAAAGTAATGGCATTTCCGCCTGCTCCGCACCCAAAGCAATAAAACATCTTTTTGGCAGGGGTAACGGTAA
>JAFTLM010000135.1 GCA_017455945.1 Clostridia bacterium
GAGGATACGCTTATAGAAAATATGAATTTCTCCAACATTACGATGGACAGCATTTATCTCCGTCCTGTTCAAGTAGATATTGCCGACTCTGTTGTAACAAGGTGCAAGGCAATAAGGAACGTAAGATTTGACGGCATAAACGCAAGCGGAATAGGATTCCCTTATATTGTTGGGCGTGAAAACTGCCATATCAAAAACATCAAATTTTCAAACTGCGATTTTGAGAAGCGTCCTCCCGAAAGTCTCTCGTATTTCTTTGATCCCAAGGGTGCAAAAAAATTTGAAAAAGGCGACAACAAGTTCGGTGCGCCCTCTTCCGCAGTTCTCAATGAGTCAGACAACGTAAAAATAAAATTCGCCGACAACGTGGTTTTTGACAACTGCTCATTCTCATATAATGATTAAAGAAAAATCCGACTTGGCGTACCTGTGATAAAGCAGGTAGCCAAGTCAGCTTTTTATTTTACGTGTTCAAACACAAAATCCTCGCGGGAATCGGGGCGGTAGGTTTCGACGGTGACGTTATCGAGGGTAAGTCCGTCGATATAGCGGAAATAGATTCCCTTTGCGGGCAAAATTTTTCCGTAGACATAGACCTCGGGATATGCGGGCGGCACGTCGGGCACCTCCTTGTTATATTCCGTTACGCCGCCGTCCAGCTTCATATGTACGTTACGCAATGTAATATTTTCAAGATGGCGTTCGGGCAGACCGCAACAGTTTGAGGTCATTTGCCAATCGGTATATCTTCCGCTTATCATAAGGTCGGCATTTTCGGGAGTTACGCCGCCAAAGATCCAGGGATATTGGCGGAAGTCGTTATTCTTGTAGGAAAAATAATTCCACGCGATAATATTGTAGGGTTCATAAGGACCGTCAACGTTGATATTTTCAAGCGTTACGTTCTTTATCTGTCCTATCTCGCGTCCTTCGGGTCCTCTCATTCGCTTACCGATATGTATGAACAGCGGGGCGTTCACGTTGGTCATATTCACGTTTTTGATTGTCAATCCGTCGATTATCGCACCATCCACGCTTTCGATAGCAACAGCCGAAATTCTGGTGTCGCGTATTTCGATATTCTCAACAACAGTATCATAAAAACCGCCGTTTGTTTCGGTGCCGAATTTAAGGGCATTGCAACGGCTTTTTATTTTACAGTTCCAAACACGCATATTACGGCAAACGTCAAGTCGGTTAAGGGTCTAGGAGGATTTGAAAACGATTCCGTCGTCACCCGACTCAACGTCACAGTCGTATATCTTTACGTTTTTGGAGTTATCGGGCGAAATTCCGTCGATATAAACGCACATCTTTATTCCGTGGATATCTACGTTTTCACAGCCAGCAAAATAGATTGCCAGGTCGGTGACATTATTAATATCGAGGTCAGAAATAAGAACATTGTTGCATTCCCTAAGTGAGATACACTTGGGTCCTCTGTGTCTTATCGCCGTGCCTCTTACACCGTCCTCGTCCCAGACAGAACGCATATCAATTTTGCCTTTTCCGGTTATTGAGATGTTGTCGCAATTTCTTCCCACGAACATAGAGAGGTCAAAGTAGGTATGCGACGCGTCCTGATAAGCGGGATAGTCAATTTTCTCCTGCTGTGCGTATGCGTAAAAGTCAAGTGCACCGAGAATAAGAGTACCCTCTTCAAGCTCTATATGCACGTTACTCTTCAAAAACACGGTTGAGAGAACGTACATTCCCTTGGGGAAAAATACCTTACCTCCGCCTGCTTCATTGCAGGCGTCCACAGCCTTTTGCACAGCCTCGGTGTCAAGTGTAACTCCGTCGGCTTTAGTTCCGTAAACCTTTACGTTAAAAATGTTGTCCATAAGCTCTTCTCCATTTTCACTCAATTACTTTGAAAATTATTTTCGGTGCTTCAGCCCCCCTAACCGTTCTGCGCGCATGTATCATCTCTATTTTTTTGCGTTCCAGGAATCGACTTAAAACAATATAAACAATTGCGTTCTCCTGTGTCACTACGTCTGTAGGCAAATGCTTAAGCAGTTCAACTCTGAGTTCAGGAAATCCAACCTCGGTCTCTTTCAACGTGGCATATACAACTCTTTCCGCTAATTTCAGCGTACTTTCATCAATTGGCGATAGTTCTTTGGGAAAGTTCTTATATTCTTCAACCACATACCTGTCCTTGTATACTATGCCCGAAGAAAGTGGCGGAAGCAACTCATATTTCTTTACACTTTCGGGAAATCCGATTGGCGAGGATGCAAGATATGCTCCGCTCTCATCAAATCCGACAAACATTGGCATGTTTATGCGTGAGAAATATATACGGTCGGGTGATTCTTCCTCAATTGCAAGTCCGACTATTATACCCGGCATTTCACAAAATGCCGCAGACATTGCACTTACCGTATCATTTCCCTTATGCTTGTAGCTGTAAATAAGCTGGCACATAACGTCCGACATATGCACGTTTTCACCGCTTGAAAGGCGATTATATGCGTTTCCCGAAAGCCTAAGCTTACACGGAATATCAAATCCGTCGGCGACAAGTTTGTCGGCTATTTTACTGTACTCATCGTTTCGGTCTTTAAAAAGCCCAAGTGCGCCGTTGGCAACGTAGCTGAGCTTTACCTTGCCATCCCTTTCCGTAACAAAGGGATGCGACCAGCTGCTGTCTCCCCCCGACGGTGTTCGGCTATGGGCAATTCCCATATTGCCTTCAAGCGCTTCGGCATCGGTTTCAGACAAAAGAGTGGAAAGCTCGCCCTTTATCTTATGGTAATCTATATACGCTCCGTTGTGGGTGGAAATCCCCGTATAGAAGCCTCCGTCAAGTCCCTCCTGTTTTCTTATCATTTGTATAAGAATAGGCGCGGCTCTTTTTTCTCCGACGTATCCCGCAATATTACACATTACGCATCCCTCCCAATTCAGTCCGTGATCGTAGGAAGAATAGTGGGCGAGAACTTCTGCTCAAGCAGCGAGATCATAGTATGGCTCTTGACCACTCCGTTATGGAGCTTTATTTGTGAAAGCTTATTTTTAAGCGATTCCATATCAGCGGCGCAGACCTTAATAAGATAGTCGTACTCGCCTGTAACCGAAAAGCACTCAAGGATATCGTCATCGCCTCTGACGTAGTCAAGAAAGGTTTCGCCCTGATTGCTTGCCTTTACCACCAACAGCACGAACGCCATTATGGGCTTTCCGATATGCTTGCCGTTTGTCAGGACTGTAAAGCGGCGGATCATTCCGTCTTTTTTCAGCTTTTGTATTCGTTTATTGATAGCCGGCACCGACAGATTTATACTTTCGCTTATTGAAGTGGCGGTAGCGTCGGCATTCTTTGAAAGTATCTTTAGAATTTTTGCATCGATAGAATCCATTTTCAACCTCTTTCATTTATTGTTTGTGTAAGCCACCGTTTGACTTCCTTTAAGGCAACGTCGTCGGGGCGGACTTGCAATGCATACGACACTCTTCCCAAAAGTCCAAGCAGATATTTTTGGGTGTCATCTTCGCCTATCCGATTTGCGTGTTCTTCCAAACCGTATTTTTTACAGTAATATATTTCCTGTCTCAGCTTCCGTCTGTAGTCGGCGGAAATATTGGGCTTTTGGTTTACGACTATACCCGTCACAATCTGCCGTTTACCCGGGGTTGTCACCGAGGTCTTACCGTAATTTAAAACCAAGTGCTTTTTAAGCAGTTCTTGCTTGACGAAGGCTATAATGCTTCTTTCGTCAAAGTCACCCGAAAAGGTCATATCGTCGCAATATCTGGTATAGGCTATTCCCTGTTCCTTACACCACGCACCGACCTTTTCGTCAAAATCACGCATAACTATATTGGTTATGGCGGGTGAGGACGGTGCTCCCTGCGGAAGACGGTCGCCGCAGTAACACAGCATTGTCAAGAGGATACGCACGGACTCTGAAAATCGCTCTTTCACAAACACGTTTTCTTTGACTTCCGAATAAGAGATACTGTCAAAAAAATGTAGGATATCAAGCTTCAAAACCTTAGGCTTGCCCACGTGCTCCGAGGCGTTTTTAAGTATTCCTGCCCCGTATCGGTAAGCTGTGGCGTATTTTGACACCCGCTGTCCCGAAAGAATGACCTCTGTGATTCTTCGCTGAACTCTTTTCAATATTTCATCGGGCACCGAAAGGCACCGCACTCCGCCGTTTCGTTTAGGAATTTCGACGGATACGTAATGCTTTTTTATATTGTTTGAAAGGGCGTACAAAGTTTTTAAGGAGAAGCCGAGATCGCTCTCCAAAGACCCGAGTTCTCTATAAACGATCATAGCTTCTCCTTTCTGACGGTACTTTTTTGCATGACGACGGGCGTAGGCGTAGTGTAGCACACAACGTGTGCTCGAGGTACACTCTGTGTACCGGCTACGCTGAAGAACGCTCGGCTGAGCAACGCGAATACGAAAAAGTTTTTTACTGTCGGAGGCGACTCGCCGCCGACTTCGGATATCCGAAACAAGCTACCGTTCTGTTTTTATTGTATCACAAATGAATATAATTTGCAACACAATATTTATTATTTCTATTGACTTTTTTTTGCCGATGAGTTATAATAAACTGTATTTATATGCAAAATTTCATTTGAAAGGATTTAAAAAATGGAAAGAGTATACATTAAAGACATTCATTCCCACACAGGTGAGAAAATACTTCTTCAGGGCTTTGTTGAAAACTTCAGAGACGGCAAGGCTATGGCGTTTATCGTTATGAAGGACATTACCGGCAAGGTTCAGGTTACGGTTGAGAAGGAAAAGCTTCCCGGGCTTCTTCCCGCACTTGAGCAGATAACACAGGATTCCGTAATTTCTGTAGTCGGTGTTGCTTACGAGAGCGAATACGTTAAGATGGGCGGAATTGAGGTTATTCCCGAAGAGATCATTGTTGAGTCGGTTGCGGCGGCACTTCCCATTCAGCGTGAAGAGATTCCCGCGACAAAGAAGCGTCCCGGTGTTCCCAAGTCGGGTATTGACGACAGACTTAACTACCGTTGGATAGACCTTCGCACAGAGAAAAACCAGCTTATGTTCAAGGTTCAGACCGAGGTTACACGCGCAATGAGAGAGTTTCTTTGCGAGCGTGGCTTCCTTGAGATACACACCCCCAAGCTTATCGGTGCGGCAAGCGAAAGCGGGTCGGACGTTTTCGAGGTCAAGTACTTTGACCGCACGGCATATCTTGCACAGAGCCCTCAGTTCTACAAGCAAATGGCTATGGCAAGCGGATTTGAGAGAATCTTTGAGTGCGGACCCGTATTCCGTGCCGAGAAGTCTTACACCAGCAAGCACACCACCGAGTTCACAGGCTTTGACCTTGAATTCAGCTATATAACCTCCTTCCGCGACGTTATGAAAATGGAAGAGGATCTTCTCACCTACACGCTCAAATGCGTTAGCGAAAAGTACGGTGAGGAAATAAAGGAACAGTTCGGTCTTGAGGTTATCGTACCCGAACAGCCCTTCCCCATCGTTACTCTCAAAGAGCTTTACGACGGACTTGAAAAGGATTTCGGCTTCACGGTTCCCGAGTCCGAAAAGGGCGACCTTACCACAGAGGCAGAGCGTCTTTCTTATGAGTGGGTAAAGAAGAATTACAACCATGAGTTCCTCTTTGTTACAGATTATGCTGCTGAGAAGCGCGCTTTCTACCACATGCGTGACGAGCAGGGTGTTCCCCAGGGCTACGACCTTATCTGGCGTGGCGTAGAGATCACCACGGGCGCACAGCGTGAGCACAGATACGACGTACTCAAGGCTCAGGCTGAGGAAAAGGGACTTGCAGAGGACGTTAAGTTCTATCTTGAGTTCTTCAAGTACGGATGTCCTCCCCACGGCGGATTCGGTCTTGGTATTGACCGTCTTACAATGCTTCTTGTGGGTACTCACATCAGCGAGGCTATGTT
This sequence comes from Clostridia bacterium, assembly GCA_017455945.1. Lineage (GTDB taxonomy): Bacteria > Bacillota > Clostridia > Oscillospirales > CAG-272 > RGIG8775. Next base: position 5,920 of record JAFTLM010000135.1, read on the forward strand.
CCTCTTCCGTAACCCCAAGCGTCTTACCCCGTAAACACCTTCCGGTGGGGGCAAACGCCTTCGCCGTCCAGGCGGTAAATTATAGTTTACCATACAAACTACTTCCATTAAACTGAAAAGAGGCTTAATCTTAACGATTAAGCCTCTTTAGGTTATTCAATAGTTATTTTTCAAATTTACTGTCTGAAAATCGGCTTTCTATAAGTGATTCCAGGCGTTCTTCCGCAAAACGGCGGTTAAGTATAACGTATACCGTCACCGCAGCACCTATCAGAATAACAGCGGGAATAAACAGCAACGGGTGTCCGTGAATAAGAATAGCGGGTGAAACGTAGGCAAGCATAAAAACTCCGAGGGCACCAAAGGCATAATTTTCACCCAA
>JAFTLM010000136.1 GCA_017455945.1 Clostridia bacterium
AACAAAAAAAGCCGAACCCGCGGGTTCGGCTTTTTTTGTTGGGAAGGGATGGAGCGGATATATGCAAGTTGCTTTGTTATATAGGAGCTTTTTATACAAGATTCACAAACTTTGTGAAATCAAATAATAAAATTTTGCCAAACCTATTGAAATTTTTGTCAAAATACTATATAATTGTATTGACTGTATACAATGGATTGACTGTTGATATTTATTACTTTACGTCCCGGCAAAAAATGCCGAGAGAGGAGAGTTTATGAGATATAAAGCATCGGTAATAATTTGCGGAATTTTGGTGTTGATTCTGGCACTGTCCTTCTTCTTTACGCCCGAGGTTACGGAATCTCAATCTGAAATGAGAAGTATGAGAACCTTCGGAATGATTGTCAAGGATATAGACACACTCGACGAAAACGGTCAGCCTATATTTACATACAACGTAGGCGTCAGCTATCCCGATCGTCTTGAGAATGCACTGAAAGACCAAATCTTTTTGCGTGATGGCGTTATGGGTGTGTACAACGGAGTAAACGAGAGCTTTGCCAACCTTTATTATTCGGTAGACGAGGCGATAAATTCGCTTATGGGCAAAAAAGAAAACGTGATTGTGCTTGACGAGGGCGATGAGACAGACGTTGAGCCTGTTCTTCCTCCCGTTGACGTTAATGATGAATATTACGACCTTAAAGAGGAAGCGGAGGAGCCTCCGACAGCGACTGACTACAGCAAATATCCGGGTTACGGCTATGCACGGCTTGCGGGATTCCCCGAAAGAAGCTATACATACAGAAAGATAGGTTCTTTGGTTGCCTACAACGGAACCGACTATGTCGGTGCTTCTCCCTCAAAGGGTGTAGTAAATCCTGCCAACGTTCAAAAGCACGTGGATCAGTACGAGAAACTGCTTGATGTGTATCCCAACCTTAAGTTCTACAGCTATTTCGTTACACAGATGCAGGATACCCCTTGGTTCTATGATACCTTTGGTGTTTATCCCGACAAACACGAAACCATAGCTCAGTATTTACCCGAATATATGGGTGTTTCACGTCTCATCTTTAGTAGCTTTGCCGATTATCAGGACTGCTATTTCAAGTCCGACCATCACTGGGCTTACAAGGGAAGCGAACGTGCGTACCGTGACGTTTACGCTATGATGGCGGAGGAGCTTGAGCTTTCGCCTGTAAAGTACCCGATAGAAACCTGGAATTTCTCGGAGCTGTTCGATGTGGAATATCGCGGAAGCCGAGCAAACAACCTTCGTAATAACAATTACGAGGCGTATGACGAGTTTATTGCTTACGAGTACGACCTGGGTGAGCGTGAGACATACGTTCTTCGTGTCAATATGGGAAAGGACTCCTCGGGTAAGACAATAGTCGGTGACTACACCAAGGAAATTCCCGTTACTATGGGTCTATGGGAGAGATACAAGGTCGGAAATATAAGAAAAGACAAGTATTTTGACCATTATATCAACTTCTACGGCAGGGCTTATGATGCCAGCGGCAAGGAATATGCCGATTCGGACAATATGTTCGTGATAAAGAACAAGGACAACGGAGCAAAGCACAATATGTTGCTTGTCTGCGACTCGTCTCAGAGACCCTACAGAGACGTGCTGGCGTCGCACTTCGGCACGCTTGTGACTCTTGACTACAGAATTATTCCGTACGTCCCGATAGATTACATTATAGACACCTATAACATTGACGTTATATTCTTCGGCGGTCAGAGCTTTGCCTGGTCGGGAAGCAATCAGTACCTGTTCAGATTTTCTGAAAATTTCGGCAAATAAAGTAAGGAGGAAATATGCTTTTTTCAAGTCTTAACTTTCTTTTAATATTTCTTCCGCTTCTGTTTATAAGCTATTTCGCTATTCCAAAGCGATTTGTGGCGGCGAGAAGATACGTGCTTATGGCGTTTTCCTTTATCTTCTACGCCTGCGGAGAATTTGTATACTTCTTTGCCATTCTTGCCTGTGTTTTTGTTACCTGGGCAGTTTCGTCCGGTATTGCGAAAAAGAGCAAGCTGCACTTCGCCATAGCTATGGCGGTAAACCTGGTGCCGCTTCTCATATTCAAGTATCTTAACTTCATTATTACCAACATAAACCTCATTCCGGGGCTTAATATCCCGATGGTCGATCTGGTGATGCCCATAGGCATATCCTTCTACACATTCCAGATGCTTACCTACATTATAGACCTTTACAGGGGTGAGGTAAAGCGGCAGAAGAATTTCGGATATCTTGCACTCTACATCTTCCTTTTCCCTCAGCTTATTGCGGGTCCCATTGTTCGTTATCAGGACATAGAGATAGACATAGGGCAGTGTAAGGAAAACTGGGAGAGCGTTAAGGTGGGGGCAGGACGCTTTATAAAAGGTCTTGCAAAGAAGATGATAATTGCCAATCAGGTATGTTATATCTGCGACTCGATAACGATGTCGGATATGGCGACCAAAACCGTGCGAGACATAAGTGAAATAAGCACTCCTATGATGTGGCTTGCGGTTCTGGCTTATGCGATACAGATATACTTCGACTTTTCGGGTTATTCGGATATGGCGATAGGTCTTGGAAAGATGTTCGGCTTCGACTTCCTTGAAAACTTTAATCTGCCGTATACGTCAACCTCGGTTTCGGAGTTCTGGAGACGTTGGCACATTTCTATGAGTACGTTCTTCCGTGACTACATTTACATACCGCTCGGCGGAAGCCGTGTGTCAAAGGGACGCTGGGTATTCAACACGCTTGTTGTGTGGGGAACTACAGGTCTGTGGCACGGTGCGGCGTGGAACTTTATCCTGTGGGGAATTTTCTACGCAATAATGCTGATGATAGAAAAATTCTTTCTGGGAGCGATTCTCAAGAAGATACCCAAGTTCTTCGGCTGGCTGTATATGATGTTCTTTACCATTATAGGTTTCTCGTTCTTTATGAACGACACCAACGATCCTTTAAAGATGTTCGCTTACACGTTGAAGCTGTTCGGCATAGGTGCCTACAACGACGTGGGTTCGGTGAATATCATCAATCTTGGTATAGAGGCAAATATGGTATATCTGTTTGTTGCTCTGCTGTTGGCATTTCCGACTCGTGTGCTTATGGGTAAGTTGCTTGATTGGTTTAAGACTGTTAAGTGCAAGCCTATCAATACAACCTATTTTGTAATGAGTGATTTGGTTTATGTGGTTACGCTTGTGATATGCATAGGATTTGTAATCGGAGGAAGCTACAACCCGTTCATCTATTTCAGGTTCTAAAAACAAAAATCAGAGGCTGTCCTTTGGACAGCCTCTTTATTGTTGAA
>JAFTLM010000137.1 GCA_017455945.1 Clostridia bacterium
ATTGTCCGCATCCCTATGAATTTACCTATGAATTAATGGAACTCTGATTTATTTTTTCGCAGAAGCAAGTTCTTCCGCTTTCTCGATTTCAAAATTTCCGCCGGGAATCCCAATAGGCTTTATAACCTTTCGGTAAAGCATAATAAACAGCACCGCACACACCGCTACCGACATCACTTCGGCGATAGGATAAGACCACCAAACCATATCTACGTTATCGGTAAGTGAAAGCAGATACGCCGCAGGAACAAGCACCACAAGCTGTCTCGCAAAAGACATTATCGTTGCATAAATTCCCTTTCCGAGAGCTTGGAACACCGACGTGAAGCCGATGCAGATTCCCGCAAAAATATAGCTGAGGCTTATGGTCCTGAGTGCGGGAACGCCAATGGCAAGCATATTATCAAAGTTGCCTCCCTCAGATTTGAAGAAGCCAAGCAGCGTCTCGGGAAACAGGTTGAACACCGCAAGAGCCGCAAGCATTATGCAGACTATGGTGGTAACCGACAGTCGGATAGTTCTCATAACTCTGTCACGCCGTTTCGCGCCGTAGTTGTAAGAAATTATCGGAATAACGCCGTTGTTAAGACCGAAAATAGGCATAAACGCAAAGCTCTGGAGCTTGAAATAAACGCCGAATACGTTTACAGCCGTCTCTCCGATGCCCTTTCCGAGGCGTTCAAAGCTCTGAAGTATCTTGTTCACCGACGTAGTCGTGAAAGAACCGATACACATCATTATCATCGACGGCACGCCTATGGCGTAAATTCCGCCGATTATTTCAAGGTCGGGCTTGAACTTTTTCAGTTCCAGCTTTATGTCCTTGTTTTTGAAGTGATTGAGAATTATTCCCATCACAAAGGCAACAATCTGACCCAAAACCGTAGCCATTGCCGCACCTTTTACGCCCATTTCGGGGAATCCGAAGTAACCGAAGATGAAAATCGGGTCAAAAATGATGTTGACTACAGCCCCCACGCCCTGGGTAAAGAGCGTATATACCGTCCGTCCCGTTGCCTGCATAAGCCTTTCGAACATTATCTCGCCGAAAATGCCGAAGGCGAAGATGCAACAGGTGGAAAGATAAGCGTGTCCCGCCTCGATTATAGCGGCATCAGAAGTCTGGAAGGCTATAAACCATCTGGCACCGAAAAGCCCGAATAAGAGGAACACAAGGTATCCGACCATAGCGAGAATAATGCCGTTTGCCGCCACCTTGTTGGCACGTTCGGAATTCTTCTCTCCCAGGCTTCTCGACAGCAGTGCGTTGACGCCGACGCCCGTACCCGTGGCAACACCTATCATAAGGTTTTGTGCGGGGAAGGAGTAGTTGACAGCCGAAAGCGCAACCTCGCTGTAGCGAGCCACGAAGATGCTGTCCACCACGTTATATACCGCCTGTACCAACATAGAAATTATCATTGGTATAGACATTGTGAATATCAGTTTTCCTATGGGCATCACGCCCATTTTGTTCTCTCTTTGTTCTGTCATTTAGCTTCCTTTTTTCTCTCTCGGTGTTTTGCACACCGTTGCACATTATATCATATTTTCACGTTCAAGTCAATAGTTTTTTTCTATATTTTATAAACGTAATTTTCCTTTCTCGGTTTTCTCTCGGCGGGGGCTTTGTCGGCGTATCCGATGATACAGTTTCCTATTCCCTCAAAGTCTCCCTCAACCCCAAGCGAAGCAAGGATTTCCCTGCCTTCGGGACTGTCAAAGACCTCTTTCGCCCTGTGAATCCAGCAACTTCCAAGCCCCAAACTGTGAGCGGCAAGCATAAGATTTTCCATAACCAGCGAGCCGTCGTAAAGATAGGTGGAACGGCTTCTGTCGGCAAGCACCACCAGCACTGCGGGCGCACCGTAGAAGGGGTCGCCGTCCATTCCCATAACCTCGGCGTTAAGCCTTGCAAGTCTGTCACGCACAGCCTTGTCAGTGACGGCGATGATGATGGGCGACTGCATATTTCTGCCCGTGGGAGCGTAGGTACCCGCCTCAAGTATGGCGTAAAGCAGCTCCGTGGGAACGGCGTCGGGCTTGTAGCTCTTTACGCTTCTGCGTTCCTTTATTGCCTTAATAACCTCGTTCATTGACCTTGTCCTCCGATTTCACTATTTTTACTATTCGGCTGGTGCCAAGTCTGTCAGCCCCCAGCTCTATCATCTTTTCGGCGTCCTCAAGGGAGGATATGCCTCCCGCCGCCTTGACCTTCAGGTGAGGCGCCGAGTGCTTTCTCATAAGCTCCACGTCGCGGAAGGTCGCTCCGCCCTTTGAAAATCCGGTGCTGGTCTTTATATAGTCCGCGCCCGAAGCCGAAACGGCATGGCAGAGCTTGATTTTTTCCTCGTCCGAGAGTAGGCAGGTCTCGATAATGACCTTAAGAAGCTTTCCGCCGCACGCCTTTTTGACCCGGCTTATCTCGTTTTGTACCTCGTCGAATTTACCGTCCTTGACAAGACCGATATTGATAACCATATCTATCTCGTCGGCGCCGTTATTTACCGCGTCCTCCGCCTCGGCACATTTGACGGCGGTGGTGTTGTAGCCGTTTGGAAATCCGATGACGGTGCAGATTTTAAGCCTGCCGCCCACGTATTCGGCCGCCTCCTTAACGTAGCTTGGGGGTATGCAGACCGAAGCAGTGCCGTATTTTATGCCGTCGTCGCATATAGCCTTTATTTCAACCCACGTAGCCGAGGGCGAAAGCAGAGTGTGGTCCACCTTTGATAAAATTTCATTTACGTTCATAGTGTTCTCCTTTTTGTATAGTTTTGCGGCGAGGGGTGTGTTCGCACTCGCACCCATAAGAGCCCCCACGCCAGTGGGTGTTCGCACTCGCCAAGTCCGGAAAGTTTTTTGCGGAGCTTTTTTTCAAAAAAGCGACCTTTTGTGCCCGCAGGCACTCGGCGTTTTCTTTGTGAGCTTTCTTTTGCGCCTTTTGTGTCAAAAGAAAGCGGAGTTCCGAATTATGCCTTACAAAACCGCTGTAAGCCTACAGAAATAAAGCTATCCAAGCCGTTAGTCCACTTTTTCTTTTTGAAGCCAAAGGCGCAAAAAGAAAAAGTTCGCAAAAAGAAAA
>JAFTLM010000138.1 GCA_017455945.1 Clostridia bacterium
CCTATGAACAGCTGGGCGAAAAGCGACAGCTATTATGATGAGGACGGAAATTTTGTGTACGGAGAGGCGGACCTTGAGTTTGGCGGCAGACTTTGCCGTGCCGGAGGCGACCACCGCAAGTTTATACGCCAGATTTTTGTGAGCGTTGATATTACAGCACCGCTTTATTGGTGGAAAGAGTTTGATACTTATAAGGTAGGAACCGTGGCAAATTCCACGTCCACTATGCATAAAATACACTCCAAGCCCTTTGAACGCGCTGATTTCAGCTGTGACAGACTTGACGAGGGCGGACTTAAGCTTCTTGACGGAATTATAGAGTATCTTGAATCCGAACGCGAAAAGTTTAATGCGGATAAGACCGACAGACAGAGCTGGCATAATATGATACAGCTTCTGCCCTCCAGCTATAATCAGATGAGAACGGTTACTATGAATTACGAAAACCTTATCAATATGTATTACGCCCGCAAAAGCCATAAGCTTGCCGAGTGGCATACTTATTGCGAGTGGATAGAGTCGCTTCCGTACGCAAAAGAGTTTATACTTATTAAAGATTGATTGTGTATTTTTCACAAAAAATCACAATAAAATGCAAAAAAAATAGCATCTTCGACGATTGTTTTTCGGGAGATGTTATTTTTTTGTCAAAGCCCTTGACGATTTTTTGTTTTTGTTATATAATAAGATAATCGTTTTTGACGATGATTCATTTTTCAGGAGGTTCATAATTATGAACAGAGTTTTTAACTTTTCGGCAGGCCCGTCCATGCTTCCTTTACCGGTACTCGAAAAAGCAGCAGCTGAACTGGTTTGCTACGGAGAATCCGGAATGTCAGTAATGGAGATGTCTCACCGATCTCCGGATTATGAAGCAATCATCAAGAAGGCAGAGGCAGACCTTCGCAAGATCATGCAGATTCCCGATAACTATAAGGTGCTCTTTATGCAGGGCGGTGCGTCCACACAGTTTGCGTGCGTACCTATGAACCTTATCAAGAAGACCGGAAAGGCTGACTACATCGTTTCGGGTCAGTTCTCGGGGAAGGCTTTCAAAGAGGCCCAGAAGTACGGCGACGTTGTTTGCGTGGCAACAACAAAAGAGGACAACTTTGACCACGTTCCCGTGGTTACCAAGGATATGATCCGTCCCGACGCATCATATGTACATATGTGCTTCAATAACACTATTTACGGTACAAAGTTTGACTATATTCCCGACACAGGCGATATTCCGCTTGTTGCAGATATGTCCTCTTGCATCATCTCCGAGCCCGTGGACGTTTCCAAGTTCGGCGTAATCTATGCAGGCGCACAGAAGAATATGGCTCCCGCAGGCGTAACTCTCGTTATCGTTCGCGAGGATCTTCTCGGAAACGTGCTTGACTGCACCCCCGCTATGCTTGACTGGCAGCTTATGGCTGAGAATGACTCTATGTACAACACACCTCCTTGCTACGCTATCTACGTTGCAGGTCTTGTTTATGAGTGGATCGAGTCTATCGGCGGCCTTGACAAGATGAAGGAAATGAACGAGAAGAAGGCTAACCTTCTTTACGATTACCTTGACAGCCAGGATTACTACGTTGCTCCCGTTAAGAAGAATAGCCGTTCTATGATGAACGTTACCTTCGTAACAGGCGACGCGGACCTTGATAAGAAGTTCGCAAGCGAAGCCGCAAAGGCAGGTCTTAAGAACCTTAAGGGTCACCGTTCCGTTGGCGGTATGAGAGCTTCCATCTACAACGCTATGCCTTACGAGGGCGTTGCAAAGCTCGTTGAGTTTATGAAAGAGTTCGCAAAGAACAATCCCAAGAAATAATTGAAAGAGGCAGATTATGAATATTCAACTTCTCAATAAAATCGCTGCCGTTGGCACAAATAAGCTTGATAAGAGCTTGTACACTATCGGTACAGACGTGCAGAATCCCGATGCTATAATGGTTCGTTCCGCGGTTATGCACGATATGGAGTTCGGTAAGGAGCTCAAGGCTATCGCACGTGCAGGTGCGGGCGTAAACAATATCCCCGTTGACAGATGCGCAAAAGAGGGCATCGTTGTTTTCAACACTCCCGGTGCAAACGCTAACGGCGTTAAGGAGCTTGCTTTGTGCGCACTTCTTCTCGCTTCCCGTAACGTTGTAGGCGGTGTTAAGTGGGCAGAGTCGCTTCAGGGCACAGAGGGCGTCGCAAAGGCGGTTGAGGCAGGTAAGTCTCAGTTCGCAGGCTGCGAGATCAAGGGTAAGACCCTTGGCGTTATCGGTCTTGGCGCAATAGGCGGTATGGTTGCAAATGCTGCGACTTATCTTGATATGACCGTTGTTGGTTGCGACCCGTACATCAGCGTTGACGGTGCTTGGCATCTTGACAGCAGCATAACACACGCTGCAGCATACGAGGATGTCTATAAGGCTGCTGATTATATCACACTTCACGTTCCCGCAACTCCCACAACAAAGAATATGATCAACGCAGAGTCTATCGCAATGATGAAGGACGGCGTTAAGATTATCAACCTTTCCCGTGCGGACCTTGTTAACGCGGCAGACCTTAAGGCTGCTCTTGAGAGCGGTAAGGTTTCGGCTTACGTTACCGACTTCCCCACAGAGGAAATTCTCGGCGTAAAGGGTGTGGTTGCTATTCCTCACCTCGGCGCTTCCACAGAGGAGTCCGAGGACAACTGTGCCGTTATGGCTGCCGTTGAGCTTGATAATTACCTCAGATACGGTAATATCAAGAACAGCGTAAACTTCCCCAACGTTGAGATGCCTATGAGCACGGGCATCCGCGTATGCGTTCTTCACGCAAACGTTCCCGCAATTATTTCTCAGATAACTACTGTACTTTCTGAGGTTGGCGTAAACATCGAGAACCTTACAAATAAGTCCAAGGGTGACAATGCGTACAGCGTTCTTGACGTAACGGGAGACGTAACCGACGCGGCAGTTGCGAAGATCGAAGCAATCGCAGAGGTTTACAGAGTAAGAGTTATTAAGTAATTAATAGCATATAATAAATCGTGCAGGGCTGTTGTTCTGCACGATTTTTAATGGAGCGTTTTTTATGTTTGTTACACACAGAGCCGAAAACGGTGTTGTTTACGTTACTTCTGATATTCTGAAATCAAAACACGCATTTTCAACAAGAATAGGCGGTGTAAGCCAAGCCGAACATACCTCGGAGTTTAATCTCGCTTTTAACAGAGGCGATTGCGAGGAAACCGTAAAAGAAAATCTCAGGCTTTTTGGAGCGGCTGTTGGTTTTGCCCCCGAAAGTGTTGTCAGCCTGCCTCAGATTCATTCGGCAAATATTATAGATGTGAATGTGTCAATGTGCGGAGAGGGGTATTTTAAAGAACCTCATATTTCTTGCGACGGTTATGTTACTTCGGAGTGCGGAGCGGTTGTTGGGGTTAAAACTGCAGACTGTGTTCCGATTTTGCTTGAAGCACATAATGCGAATATGGAAATAGTTGCTGTGTCTGCAGTTCACGCCGGGTGGCGGGGAACTCTTGCGGGAATCGCCCGTAAGGCTGTTTTGAACTTGCTTGACAAAGGTGTAGGATTATCTGAAATAAAAGCGGCTATCGGACCGTCAATCGGAAGCTGTTGCTTTGAGGTTGGTTCAGAGGTGGTTGAAACGGTGTCGAAAAATTGGGGCGAAAAATACACCGATATGTTTGTTGTTGTTAAACAAAACGGATTTTATATAGATTTAAAAGGTGTAAACAGGCAAATAATTGCCGATTGCGGAGTTCCGCTTGAAAATATAGATGTTTCAACAGAATGTACTTTTTGCCTGGGCGAAAAATATTATTCACACAGAAGAATGAAGGGCGTAAGAGGAACAATGCTTTCGGTGATCGCCAAAGACTGAAAAATCGAAAAATGCAAATTAGCAGAGTTTAAGGTCTAATTCCCTTGACAATACCGTTTGTTTGTGATATAATTATTAATAATTAGAGGGAAGCGACTTGTTCGCCGAAACTCACAAAGAGGGTGAAAATATGTTTGATATTGTCGATCTCCATAATCACTCACTGTATGGTTTGGACGACGGTGCCGACAGCTATGAAAAGATGTGTCAGATGATAGACTGTTCCTATCGGAACGGAGTAAGGCACATATGTTTTACTCCTCACTATCATAACATCGGCAACAGAGATTGCACTCCCGAAAAAATCGGGGCTGTTTACAATGAGGCACGTCGGTACTGTGCGGAGCATTATCCGGACTTGAGGTTGAGTGTTGGCTCGGAGATGGTGTATCATTTTGATTGTATTGATGCGATTGCCGAAAAAAGGGTACTTACCCTGTCAGAGTCGCGTTACGTACTTACCGACTTTCTGGCAACTCCTGATGCCAGAGGAATAATGATGGGGGTTGAGCGTTTGCTTGGCTGCGGCTATTTTCCGGTTGTTGCACACGTGGAACGGTACGACTGTCTTTTGGGAAAAGTTGATGAGGTCCGAAGATTGTCCGATGCAGGAGCTGTGATACAGATAAATGCAGGATCGCTTAACGGAGGAATTTTTTCAAAAAAACGCAAATTCTGTATGAAGCTTCTTGAAGAAGAGCTGGTGGATGTGGTGGCTTCCGATGCCCATAATACTGATTCTCGCTCGCCGTCGCTTGATTTTGCACTTAAAACTGTGGTTTCAAAATTCGGAGAAGAATATGCAGAACGTATATTCAGGCTTATTCCCGAGAAAATTATTTCAAATCAAATAATGTAAAAATTGTTAGGAGAGAAATATGAAAAACGAGGAAAAGGTAATTAGTCTGGGCGATCTTTTTCGTATTCTGATGAAGCGGCTTTGGATAGTCGTAATCGCGGCTGTAGTGGCGTTTGGAGCCTGCTTTGTGTATCTTGAAATGACTTATTCCGAGCGTTATACGTCAACCTCAAGCCTTTTTGTGTCGCACCCCGAGAGCGGACTTTCGGCAAGCTCCACCACACATTATTATGAGGCTACCGTAAACGCTGTTACCGACTGTGCGGAGCTGATGACCAGCCGAAAGGTGCTCAATCCCATAATAGAGGAATTGGGGCTGAAGGAACAGGGAATCGGATACGGATCGCTGAAGAGTATGATTTCTGTCGGCAACGTGGAAAATTCTCACTTCATTATGGTTTCGGTTACCTCTCACGACGCAATGCTCTCTAAACAGATTGTTGATAAGCTGTGTGAGAAGGGCGCAAGAACTATAGAAGAGTATATCGAGTTTGCTACGGCAAAAGTAGTTGATGAGGGAACGTATAACCCTCACCCATCAAACGGCGTCAGTCTGTCGTTGCCCATTGTAGCAGGGATAGCGGCAGCGTTCTTGGCGTTCGGCGTATTTGTGGTATTGGCGGTAATCGACGATAAGATAAACGGTGAGGACGACGTCCAGAACAGGCTGGGACTCAGCGTTCTCGGTAATATTCCGTACATGGAGCATGAAAAGAATGATAAGGCGTACGGATACGGAGGTGAAGCAGATGAAACAAACCAAGCTTAATTTCGAGATAGATAAGTCTAACTCGGCTTCCGAGGCGTTTAAGTCGCTTCGTGCC
>JAFTLM010000139.1 GCA_017455945.1 Clostridia bacterium
CGCTAAACTATAATTTAGCCTTTAAAACAAAAAACTCGGTCAGAAACCGAGTTTTTTGTTATTTCGTTGCGATACGTTCGCTATAATTTTAATTACGTACACCCAAGAATTTTTTGAGACTGAGAGCCAGACAAATCATTCCGCACAGGCTGGCAACCGCCGCCGCAAAAGCAATATACACGTCGTGGCTGTCTCCCACGTCTACGGGAACCTCGATAGTGTAGTCGGGTGCCAAACGCAACAGTGCGGGCGTTCCGTCTTCGCGTACAAGGTTAAGCTCCACCTTGTGTTTTCCGCCCACAAACGCCGCCTTCTCCAGGTAAACTCCACCCTTGGCGTCTGTGGTATAGGTAAACATTGCGTCTCCGCAATACCAGTTAACCGTCGCTCCCACAACCGACTCGTTGGAAAAGCTCTTTCCGTCCTCCGAGGGCTTCTCGTAAAAGAATCTGATATATCTGTCGCTCACCAGCTTGCTTGTGTCAACCATCGGGAAAATCATTCCGTCGCCAAACTCGTCGGAATAATAAACCAGAATCTCGTCACCGTTTTTAAGGCTGTAGCTGTCAATCTCCGAATAGGGCACGTATTCTCCGTTAACACGTATCACGTATATGTCCTGCCCCTTTTCGGTAACTCCTATTCCGTCTCCGTTTATCTCGGTAATATAGCCTATGTCAAGCCCCTTTACCGAAAGCTCATCGCTGCGGCTGTCGGCAAGCATAATCATATTGGGTATGGTAAAATTGAGGCTGTTGTTTGTGGATACTTCATCAAAGAACAGATTTCCGTTCTTTCCCTCTATTCTGAGTTTTACAGAGTACTCGGGCATATCAGCAAAAACGCTTATGGCGGACATTGCCGCAATTATCACCGTAAGCACAATAAGTATCAGCTTCTTTTTCATAAAATTTCTCCTAAAACAGTAATTTTAAACAGGGTTCAAGCATTACTCCGTCTCGGTGAGGAGTTGGAAATTTCATAGTGTATTCAATCACCTTTGCGGTGAAATCGCACGCCTTGCGGGTCGCCGCCGCAAAGTCGTTTTCGGCAAGGAAAGCACCCAAAAGCACCGACGCAAATATATCGCCCGTACCGGGATAGCCCGCTGCCAGACGAGCTCTTTCGTCCTTAAAATCCACGTCGCCGTCTCTGCCGAAGGTAATAACCTTTTCGGCGGTCTCAAAGCCTGTGACGGCTATCTTTTCGGCACCCAGCCTGCCAAGCTTTTCAAGCAGGCAAAGTGCGGTTTCCGCAACCTCGCTATCGCTCATTTCCTCTGTGGGGCGGTAGGGGGTGTCGGTGAGGAAGCACGCCTCGGTGTAGTTCGGCGTTATGATATCGGCTTTGCTCACTAGGTGCCTCATTCCCTCTCCCAACTCCTTGGTGTAGGTGGAGTAGAGGGCTCCGTCGTCGCCCATAACGGGGTCTACAAGTATGGGAGCGTTTTTGTCGGCAAATCTGTCGATAAAGCCCGACACACGCTCTATCTGAGCCTCGCTTCCGAGGAATCCGCTGTAAATGGCGTCAAACTTCAAATCAAGCTCTGAAAAGTGGCGTGATATCTCGTCCATTTCACTGCTGAGGTCGGCAAAAAACATATTCTCAAATCCGCCCGTATGAGTTGAAAGCAGGGCGGTGGGAAGCGGCACCGTCTGAACGCCAAGTGCCGAAAGTGTTGGAATTATCACCGTCAACGCACATCTGCCGAAGCAGGAAAGGTCGTGTATTGCGGCGACCTTTGGGGGTATTTCAAACATTGTTTACTCCGTTTTCTTAAATGAATGGTCTTCTGTCAAGCACGTTTTTAAGGGGCTTGGTTGTTAATATCTCTCCCGGGAGCGCGAGCTGAAGCTCGGAAAGACAGCAAACCGCGCCAAAGAGCGCGTGAAGGTCGTTCCAGCCGTCATCGGTCTCAATGTTAACCGAGTCAAGATATTCTGTATATTTAATGGCAAAGTCGCGCATAAGCTCTTTTGCTTCCTCTCTGCGGTATCCAACCTGCCATGTGGCACGGTTTATGGGGAACACCCAGTCGATTTCGCGGAAGCCCACCATTTTACCAAAGCGTTCGCCTTCGGGGTATCTGTCCTTGTAAAGCTTTATAAG